>CAZEPC010000017.1:0-24961 GCA_964513765.1 uncultured archaeon | reverse complement strand
ATTTCAGTAAAAAATGCAAAAAAGCATTTTGGAAATGTGAAGGCGGTCGATGGTATTGATTTTGATGTGAATAAAGGTGAAGTTTTTGGCCTTCTTGGTCCGAATGGGGCCGGGAAAACCACCACAATAAAGCTTTTATTAGGGTTATTGGATTCCGATGATGGTAACATCTCATTTTTTGGCAAATATAATCCCGAAAAAGATGACATCATTATCAAAAAGCACATCGGCTATATCGCGGAAGAACCCATGATTTACAAATCATTAACTCCTAAGGAATTATTTAATTTCATTGCATCAGTTCGTGAACTTGATGGAGACAAAGTATCCGAAAATCTAAAAGAATATATGGACAGTTTTGACGCGGTTGAATACTATAACCAGGTAATAGCCACTTTATCTCGCGGAAATAAGCAGAAAATTCAGATAATTGCGGGATTAATTCATGAACCCGAAATTTTAATTATGGATGAACCTATTTCGGGTTTAGATGCCAAATCAGGAAGGGTTTTAAAGGAAATAATCAAAATGCATAAAGATAATGGAGGCACTGTAATTTTCTCGACCCATATTATGGAAATTGCAGAACAAATGTGTGATAGGATCGCAATCATTCATCAAGGGAAAATCGTGGCAATTGGTACCATGGATGAACTAAGAGCAAAAGCCAGCGAAGCTGATGAGAGCTTGGAGGATATCTTCCTGAAAATTACCGAACAAGATGAGTCAATAGAAAAAATCGTAAAAAAACTTCGAAAAATGGGAAAAGAAAACGGTGCGGGGGCTTAAGCAATGGAAAACAAAAAACTATGGGCAATATCAAACTATGTAAGAAAAGAGGCGTTCCTCATAGGGAATCTGGAGTCTGCGGGCTCCAATAAGGAAAGAATTTTGCAAAAACTGGAAAAAAATAACAGATATATGAATACCCAAAATATTGCGGTTAATGTGGTATCTGCAATATATATTATTGGTGCTGTGGTGATACCCTCAATGGTTTTTAACGAGGCCAATAATGCCATCTCTCTTGGGGCAGATCTTTCTTGGGTCTTCTTTCTGTCTAGCATGTTTCTTTCCTTGTTTTTCTTTATGCAATTTGCTTTAATGGTGGTATTTCAGATGTTCTTCTCAATGGGTGTGCTTTCTGAGGAATGTTATAATTGGTTACAGACGTTCCCATTATCCAGGGAGGATATCCAAAAGATAATTTTCTTTTCTTTATTCAGAGGGATCCGATGGGTATTTCTTACAGGTTTAATTGTTTTACCGTTGTCTGTTGCAATCTTTACTAAATCTGTTTTATTGACTATTTTGGCTCTTGGAATCTCTTCCCTAAATATTTTCTTCTCTTTTGCTGCCTTAGTTGGGGTCGGAATTAGGTTGAAAAAGATGTTTGAATTTAAAGGTCAAGAATCTAAGGCTCAAACCTTCGTACGGATCGGTATGTTTGTCGGGTATATGGTTCTTATTATGGCTATTGTTCTTGGAATTCAATTTCTCATCCCCAGAATTGGGGAGATTTTGAATAGTAGTCCTGCCTTTGCAACCGAGTTTCTCAATCAATATTTACCTGTTATCCCTTTTCCATTTTCTGGTGCCTATCTTCTTTCGGCGTTATCACTTGAGTATAGCATACCCCAAACTATGATTGGTACTCTAACCGTTGGTCTTATTTTATATGTGTATTTCGCGTATAAGTTGTTTAATAACACTAAGAAAAAGCTGTTTCAGGTAATGAGCGGGAAGGAAACAGACGATACTCCTGTTCATAAGACAACTATTGATGAGATAGAGGTTGATGTGGTTTCATCTACCGATGCTTATGTACGGAAAAATAAAAATATGGCAAAAAGAGATATGCAATTGGTGATTTTCAATATTATCCCTTTTGTTTATGCCGTTATGTCCATCTTTATGGGAGAAAATGATGAATCAATTTTTATGATGGTGGCTCTTTATGTATTAATCTCGGGGAATCTATTGGTTGTCGGAATGCTAAACGCTAATAATACTGGTGCATCAATTCAAGCATCATTACCCTCTGATCCACGGCATCAAGTAAAGGCGATCATGAAATGGATTTCTGTTGTGTTACTGGCCGCATATCTTTTTACCAATGTGTTTTTGTTGGATAGAGACATAAAGTTTTTGGGAAAAAAAGTGTTATTCGATCTTTATTTTATTGCCTTAGGCATAGTGGTCAGTCTGCTTATGCTTGAGCTTAAAGTGTATTTCTTTGGAAAATTGAATTATAAATATGTGCTGGAGGAGGTCTCAATTGAAAAGAAGGTTATGAAATGGATTGGGATCTTCGTGGTCAATATGATCATTATTGTAGCTGTGATGGTTTCAGTCACTGTTTTACTTATGGAGGGTGGGGCAAGCATGTTCTTCTCTATCATGGTTCCGGTCTTGATTGGGCTTGGTGCCTTGGCATATTATATTTTCAATAAAATGTTTCCCAAAATCGAGGAATCGAAATTGGTTTAAATTTATCCCACTCTTGGGTATAAAATTATTTGGAGATTTATTGATTACTGATTATCTTTTTTTTCAATATCATATTATTCTAATTAATCAAGAGAAAACATCAATGGCTTTAAAGAGAATAAAATTATTTATGATTTTTATGGGATTATTAAACTATTACTTACTGGAACGGCTTTTTACAAAAGGAGTTGAATGAGAATGGGTAAGAAAAATAAAAAGAAAACAAAGAAAAAAACCTCCAATCGAGATAAAACTGCCAGCCAAGAGACAATCCTAAAAAAATCAGACCAAAACCAACTAGAACAAATTAAGGTGGAAGATTCAGAGGTTATTTCAGAATTTTTGCACAAAAGAAAAACCCAAATTATGAATCTGCTCTTAGATGATGAAAAAACTATACGGGAATTGAGCGAAGATATGGATCTCAATCCTGGAAGCGTGAAAAGGTACCTTGATTCTCTAAGGAAGAATGGTTTAGTGTTCCAGACGAAGATAAGCCAAAATCGGTGGGGTATTCGGTTAAAATATTACCAGACCACTGCAAAAAAATATATAATTAAGTTCATTTTTCCAAATGATTCTCCAAAATAGTTTCACTCTATTGATTAGGTATATATCCCCCTAATGATTAAGAATAAGTTTCCAAGTTACATGATAAAGGTGAAAAGTGTGTCCAATGTTGATTTAAATGATTTAGATCCCGACAACAACAAATCTATTCTAGATCTCAAAATTTCTTGGAGGTATTTTAAAGCGAATGCCAAAACATTCATTGGATTTATTTTCGCGGGCTATGGAATCTCAATTATTTTTGGTATGTTGCTTGGAATTCTCATGGCCAGGATACTAGGTACGACATCAGGTTCAATCTCATTAGAAGAATTACAAAATTCCTCTTTATTTTATTTAGCAATACTTATTCCGCTTCTTATCGTTCTTTTTGCCTATTTTGGATCGGTATTTGGTTTGGCCTATGATCTTCTCTCCTCGGGGGAGGAATACACTCATTTTAGTGGCTCTTTCTATTACTTTAAACGTTACGGCTGGCAATATGTGCTTATTGAAACTATTAAATCTGCCCCTTTCTTTATATTCGCCGCCATTTCTTATCCGGGCAATACTGGCTACATAAGTCCCACGGAAGGATCATTGTGGAAGATTATCATTTACCTTTTAATTGGGTATGTTTGGTTTGTTATATTCATTATGACAGTCCCATCTGTTACTGCCCACGGGTCGATTAAGAGAGCTTTAAAAGAGAATTTTCTGATTTTAAAGCATAAGAAAAAACAAATACTCCAAACTTTCGGTCTTTTCTTTCTCATCTTTCAAGTTCCTTCATATTTACTGGCTTTGCTTCAACCGTATTTTATCGATTCCTCGATGTCCCTTCCTGCGTATATTACATTATCATTAGTATATGGGATAATTTCGATGTTATGGGGAGCAATAACCAACCCTATGGCAGCTCTTGTCTCCACAAGAATTTATAATCTTTCCAGATTGGAGGTAAAAAAGATAAGGGAAATGCATAAAGATATTACTGGGAAAGAGGAAGGGGAAGAAAACAGAATTGGGGTTAACAGGGAGTTTTAAGGCCCTTTTCGTAAGATTTTTTTCCAGCTATTTTTGAATAAGATCTTCTTATAAGATTATCGATAATTTTTGCCCTTGGAATGAACATCCAGGGGTGGAAATTGAATTTCTTTTATAATATTCGTTAAGTAATAATTTTACGTTGGGTTTTTGTGATTTGGTTTCTAAAAAGCGAAATCCGTTATACCCTACTTTATAAAGATAATCGCCCAGAGTGCAAAATAAGTTCTTGTGCGATAGTTCCATTGAAGCCATTTCAATAAGTCCTTTCATCATCCCATTAAATATTTTGGGCTTAAATATTTCAATTGATATCTTTGCCCGCCGGGGCCGAATACTTGAACAAGGATTCTCCAAGATACAATCGATTTTTTGTTTCTCCTTAAGGGCAATTGAAATTTCCTTATTCTCGTATCTGGGCAAGTATCCAAACTTATTATCCTCGTACCAAACACTTACCGCGTAATTGTCGTGTTTATTATCGGGCTCCCTTTTGAGGATGAGCCTATCTCCTTTTTCAAGCTTATTTAAAATTTCTTTGTTTTTCTGATAATAAATTCCGACAACTTGATATTTGAGGACTTTTTTATATTTGACCTCGTTAATTTTGGAAAGTTCCGGTTTAATCCCATCAATTTCTTTGTGGTTATCATGGATCTTACCTCGAAAATGAGTTCTCTCACACTTTGGACAATAATAGGGTATTTCATGGGTTTTGATTAGATCCTCAAAACTTTGAATAAGTTCTGTATGTATTTGTTCTCGATTGTTGCATAAGGGATTCATAAATGTTGCTTGCAGGTGGTGATATTCTTTTTTTGTTGTCATCTCATCTTCACATACTGGAGATAGGAAAATCCATGAGGTTATTGATAGATATGGTGTAGTAAAATATATTTTCTGTTATTTAATAAACTACAAAATATGATCGCAATTTCTCTTTAAAAATCTAAGCCTTGTCCAAAATGAGTAAATAAAAAAAGATTTATTGATCATTGGTCAAAGGTAGATCAAATTTTTCTAAGATCGAGCATAATGATACGTAAGAAAATGCGATTTAACAAAGATGAAATTTCAAAAGTGTTATTGGCATATAGCGGCGGATTAGACACATCTTGCATGCTTGAATGGATACAAGAAAAATACGATGCAGAGATTGTAACATTTACTGCGGATTTGGGTCAAGAAATGGTCGATCCTACCCGGTTTAAAATTATTGAAGAAAAAGCCAAAAATGCGGGAGCAGTGGCGACTTATACGGTAGATCTCCGCGAAGAATTTGTTGACGATTATTTGGTTCCGACGATAAAGGCAAATGCTTGGTATCAAGGGACATATCCTCTCAGTACGGCAGTTGGCCGATTTCTCATAGCAAAATATATGGTCGATATTGCCCATAAAGAAGGATGCGATGCAGTGGCACATGGTTCTACCGGAATGGGGAATGATCAAGTTCGCCTTGATGTAACTGTCCAAGCTTTGGATCCAGAACTGAAAGTTCTCCGTCCCATGATAGAGTGGGGGATGGGAAGAGATGAGGAAATGCGATACGCTAAAGAGCACGGCATCGAGATTTCCAGCCAGAACAAAAAATACTCTACGGATGAAAACATTTGGGGTAGAAGTTGTGAATGCGATATTATTGAGCATCCGGAAGAAATCCCTCCTGCCGATAGTCTCGAATGGTTAGAAAAAGCGGAAAATTGGCCAGATGAACCTGAAATTGTGAAAATCGGGTTCAAAAAAGGAGTTCCGGTTTCATTAAACGGGGAGGAAATGAATACTATCACGCTTGTTGAGAAAATTCATGCTCTTGGTGTAAAACACGGTGTTGGATGGGTACAAGCTATGGAAGATCGTACCGTTGGTCTTAAGAGCAGGGAAACCTATGAATTACCTGCGGCCACAATAATTATGAATGCTCATAAGGCACTTGAAAAATACGTGTGCACCCGACATGAAAATTCATTCAAATCCACCGTTGATCAAAAATGGACCGAAATGGCCTATGAAGGACTTTGGGTAGATCCATTGATGGATGCGTTGAATGCATTCATAGATGAGGTAAATTCTAAAGTGACTGGGTGGGTTAAAGTTCGATTATTTAAAGGTAAGGCCGATATTGTTGCCCAAGATTCCGAATACGGGATTTATAACCTAAAATTGGCCACTTATGATACTTCCGGGACCTTTAATCAAGATGCATCCTATGGATTCATTGAACTTCACGGTTTAGCTGCCCGAATGGGCTATCAAACTAAAAAACGCATGAAAAAAGACGAGGAACAATAATCCTCTTGTTTTTTCCCGAATTTTTCTTTTTTCCACTATTATTTATTGAAAAGTCTTAGTTTTTGTCCTATACTCCTATACTCCTTCTTCAAAGGAACGAAAGGCTTTTATCATCTTTTTTGCGATGATTTTAAATGTTTCTTCCGTTCCGTCTATAAGAAGATCATCGTAATTTTCCAGGAGTTTTTGAATTAAGGCAAATTGTTTTTCTTCTTCATCGGAAAAGGTGTTAAAGAGCAAATCCTTTGCTTTGTCTAAATTCCGCAAAAAGGCGAGGATCAATTCTTCGGTTAGGGTGTCTAAAATTTCTTCCTTTGATTTATTTTCCTGAGGTTGGATAACATGTGCCCTGTCTTCTAAGATTTTTTTAAGTTCTTCGTACCTCTCTTTCTTCTCCTCGGGACCATAAGGTTCTCCTTGGATGTCAAAGTCTTGATCGACGTTCCTCTCGATATGCCCGCACGGATAGTTTGTGAGGATTACACCATACCTCTGAGCCTCATCATTGATGGTTATACCGTAGATATATTTGAGCTGAAATGGGGGGATGTCTAAATAATTGGAAGTCTCATTAAGAAGTGTTTGGTGATTGATCTCATCTGTTTGGGAGGAATAGACCTCAAAATGTCCGTGGCTATGTGACCATCCTAAGAGTACCTTCCCTGTTTTTTCAATGTAATTTTTAACCTCAAGAATACCTTGTTCACTCACATCTACCCTGGCCTCCGCTGCGGTATGATAAGGGATATAAATACTTGAAATTCTAGAGGGGGTTTCCGGGTCAATATCCTCTTTATCAGCAAAGCAATACATATAAACCTCCAGTTTTTCCGAATTTCTGCCCCATCGTTCTTTACTGATCTCATTAATTCCCTTTGCCACCAGAATCATATCTTGAAAGGCTTTTCTTGTTATTGGAATTTGTTCCAAGCCATGAGGGCACTGGAAGTATCCACCTTCATTGAGATATGATTCCTTCAAATTACCTCGATTTTTTAGGTTGCTTTTTGTGACCTCAGTTGATGAAGTATTGCCGAGGGTTCTCCGGGGTTTTATGTTTTCGGTAGAAACCTTATTTTTCTTTACAATGCCCTCATCTGTGAAATCAACCATTTCGATTTTCGGCTTTTCTTCTTTTTGGTTTTGTTCTTTTATTGGTGGTCTGTTTTCTTCTTCCTCGGACTGATTTAAGGGATCCAGCGAAGGATCTTGAAAGTTTGATCGATTTGTTTCTTTTTGATCATTAGGACTATTTAATTCATGCATATTATGTTTTTTCAGGTGAGACGGGGGTTCTCTGAATACAGGACCTTTCTCTCCATTTTTTTGTGAAATTATATCCTTATTCTTTTGCTGAGCATGATTCAAGGCTTTATTCCTTGGTGTTGTACCGAATAATCCCTCTAAAGAATCGGAGATCTCAATGTCTTTTTTCTTTCCTTTATTTTCTTTATCAACCATCATTTTCACCGTTTCTATTTTAATATTTCTTTCCTATTCTCGTTGATTCTTGCTCCTACCAATTAAAAAAAGTCTGGAATTAAAAAATTATCTTTTAAAGATAACAAATTCTCACAATGCTTAATTCCAGAACCATAAACATAATTAGTTAACCAATACAATATTAGATTATACACGCTGAATAATTTGTTGGTATGACATGTCCGATAATGAAGAAATCTTGAATAATCTTGACAGCGATGATCTCTCCGAAAAGAAAAAAGCAGTTTTTAAGACTGGAGAAAAAAAGATCAAAGTGGCCGTCCCCAAACTTATTGAGCTTTTAAAAGATGATGAAGATAAGGTGGTTCGTAATTCCGCCGCCCGAGCCCTAGGTAAAATCGCAGATGAAGATCAGAAAAACAAGATCTTAAATGCGTTAGAAGTGGGATTGGAAGATCCAGATATTCGTGTGAGGGCTAACTCTTGTTGGGCACTTGGAAAGATCGGGGATCGGAGGGCAGTGAAATTACTCTCAAAAATGGTGGATCCATCTCAGAGGTTTTATACAATGTCGGCGGATCCCACATCGGATCAAATAAGTGAAGCTGAAGCTTCTGACCAGCTGAAGGAGGAAGGCATGAAGAGTTCGGATGTGATTATTGCAGCGGTAAAGGCACTTGGAAGGATCGGGGATCCTGATGCTATCGATGCCTTGGAAAGGGCCTTAGATGATGAATCGGATGGTCAAGTTCGCTGTGCAGCATGCTTAGCTATGGGAAAAATTGGCTCGAAAGATGCAACTCCCTCGCTTTTGAATGCTTTGAAGGATCAATATTGGTATGTGAGGAGAGATGCAGCAAAGGCCTTGAAGAAAATTAAGGATCAAAGGGCTATCTACAGCTTAGAAAGTCTCTTGGATGATATGTACGATCAAGTCAAAAAGTCTGCTAAGAAAGCCTTGCTTGCGATTGGAGAGCCGGCAAATCGGGTCATTTTTGGGTTATTTCTCAAAAACCCTCAAGACGAAGATTATCGCCAATATATCAGAGAAAATCTCTCCAGGGATGAGATCATTTCTTTTATCGAGGAATACATCGAAAAGGAAGAAGATATGGAGAAGAAAAAGCGATATAGGGCATTTCTCAAGAGGATGGGCGGATAATTCCTTGTTTTAATGTATCTGTAGGATTTTTGTATTAATGCTAAGATTTTTTATAATCCATTTGATTTTACCCAATTTTGATTGTTTGTTTTTACGTTATTAATAAGAAATAAAAGAAATCTCGGTTTTTTTTATATAATGGCTGAAAATTGTATTTTAGTGCTTGATTTTGGCGGGCAATATACCCATCTTATCGCCCGAAGAGTGAGAGATTTAGGTGTTTATAGTGAAATACTTCCTTTTGATGCCTCTTTAGAGAAATTAAAGAAAGTAGATCCAAAAGGTATTATATTATCGGGTGGTCCCTCATCGGTATACGAGGATGATGCCCCCTGTTTATCGCAAGTTATTATTAAATTTATTAAAAGTAAATCAATTCCCGTTTTAGGGTTGTGTTACGGTCATCAATTAATTGCCGATATCTATGGTGGAAAGGTTGAGCCCCAAGAAAAAAAGGAATATGGCAAGGCTATGTTTAAGCCTGCCCGACATGAAACTATCTTTGAGGATGTAGGTCAAGAAGAGGTCGTTTGGATGTCCCATGGGGACCAGGTTGTGGATTTACCTCCTGATTTTGTCCTCTTAGGGTCTACAGATACATGTCCTATTGCAGCCATGGGAAATCTTCAAAAACATATTTATGGACTTCAATTTCATGTTGAAGTAAAGCACACCGTTAATGGAAGGAAAATCTTGAAAAATTTTGTGTCTAAAATATGCAAGGCAGAAGCAAATTGGGATATGGGTGATTGGATCGAGAAGACCGTTACTACCATCCGGGAAAGGGTTAAAGATCGTCATGTTATCTTGGGAATCTCTGGTGGGGTCGATTCTACGGTGGTGGCAGTATTGTTGAAAAAGGCCTTAGGTGATCAAGTTCATTTGATATTTGTAAACAATGGGGTGCTACGGAAAAATGAGGCCGAAAAGGTTTGCGATAGATTTGAAAATAAATTCAAATTTGAAAATTTCCATTTTGTTGATGCGGAGGATGAATTTTTAGAAAAATTAAGCGGGGTAGATGACCCCGAGGAAAAACGGAAAATCATTGGGCATACTTTTATTGAAGTCTTTGAACGGAACGCAATCAAACTCGGGAAGGAATACGGGAAAAAAATTCATTTTCTTGCCCAAGGGACAATATATCCCGACCGGGTAGAATCTCAACAAGGTACAGGAAAAAGTACCTCTGCTAAGATTAAGTCTCATCATAATCTCATGCTTCCCGATGATATGGTGCTTGAAGTTATTGAGCCGGTGAAGGATCTCTACAAAGATGAGGTCCGGGAAATCGGTCTGAAATTGGGCGTACCCAAAGATGTGATTAATCGCCATCCATTTCCAGGTCCAGGATTGGCTGTAAGATGTTTGGGGGCTATTGAGAAAGAGAAGCTGGATATTTTACGGGATGCAGATGCAATCCTTATAGAAGAGATTGAAAAAGCGGGTATCTATAATTCCGTTTGGCAAGCATTTGCAACTTTCATTCCGGTGAAAACTGTAGGTGTAATGGGTGATTTTAGAACCTATAATTATTTATGCGGGATTAGATGCGTGAATTCGGTTGATGCGATGACCGCAAACTTTTCTAAACTGGATTGGGATCTTTTAGAAAGGATAAGTACCCGTATAATTAACGAAGTGGATGGATTTAATCGGGTTGTATATGATATTAGTAACAAGCCCCCATCAACTATTGAATTTGAGTAATTTAATTGTTGTTTTATTAGATTGGGCACATTTAATCGTGTTTTTCATTTTTTAGGTTCAATTATAACTATTTTTCTTAATCATGTGAGATTTTCTTGATTGGTGCTTTAAGCTTTTTTTGAAAATTTTTGGTTTTCTATTTGTATTATTCTTGGATTAATACACCCAGAAAAACAATTAGAATATTGCAATTATGGCCCAAAAAAATGATCCAAAAATTTTTAAGTTTGCACTCGGTTAATTTTATGGAGAGATCAAAAGGATCCTTATTTAATTAAAGGATCATTTGAATAAAGATCTTAAATCGGTGAGAAAAATGGAGAGAAGAAAAAAGTTCGATACTGAATGGCTTTCATATCATATGTTGAAAGATGATCTGCGTGAATCTCATCACGAGGATCTCAATTGGTACTTTGAAGAAATAGAAATTCAATTTCTCGAAATGATTACGGAGGAAAATGAAAAGGATTTGAAAGTTTTTGCCCAGGACTATTATAAAAAATATCTAAAAAAACTCTCCAAAGATGAAAATCCTTTAATAGCCGAATTAGGTAGGTTTGGGCTGGATTTGCTTTATTTACAATTCCCCGATTTATGAATGATGGGGAAAAGGGCTCAATCATCCAGTAAAAAACATTCCATCATAATTTCATCAATATAACGGTCATCCACGTAGTATTGCTTTGTATATTTCCCGCATTCCCGAAATCCGCATTTTTTATAAAGTTCTATGGCCATTTCATTATTTGCGAGGGTTGTGAGGATTATTTTCTTTTTATCTTTTTCCAATGCAACTTCTTTTGCATATTCAATTAATTGGTGGCCCAATCCCAAGTCTCGGTATCCCTTCCTAACAATTATTCCTAACTGAAGTACATGATCGGCGGCCTCCCAATGGAGTTCTTCCAATGTACATTGACCTATAACATTCTCGCTTCTTTTAGCTTCAATGCTTTCGGCGACGATGCATACATTATTCCCGTTAGTCATTTCTTGATACCATGCTTTTTTTTCCCATTCGTCGATCACGGGGGTATATACGGGAAGATATTTATTTTCGGCTACAACCTGGTTAAAATTTTCCCATATTTGTTTCACATCTCTCTTATTAATTTTTCTCAAGATGACCTTTTGTCCATTTTTAATTTTTACTCGTTCTAATCCAATCATAGAAATGACTCCATTTTGGGCATATTTTATTTTGGAATGATTTATGTTCCTAATATTTTTTCCTTAATATATATAAAAATATTAGTTCTTATTATTTTTTTATTAGTATGAAAAATTCTGAAAGGGAAAAAGTCAAGCTCACCCATACCGAAACGAGAGGACAAAAAATTGATGAGTCTAAAATGAATGAGTTAAGACAAATAAAGAAGAAATATGATGAAGGGGCGGTTGCGGAAGACCAATTACTTTCACCATTTGATCGGGTGTTATTGAGTTCTTTTCAAAAAGATAGGATGCAATTAGAACGCTTAATAATAATTACAAATCAAGGAAGAAGAATAATGGGAGAAAAAACCTATCCTAAGAAAAAATTTAAAGAACATTTAGAAAAACTCGTTTCACTGGATTATCTTGAACATGAAGAAGTGGAATATGAACATAAGATCAATCAAATTTATATATTGACAGAAAAAGGAAAAGAGGAGTCCTTATAGAAGAACTTTTTTGCGTTAAATAAATTTTCTTTAGTAATCCTCTCTAACTAACCATTCAATTGGAATATTCTGGGACTTTCCTCCAGGTAATTTTCGTTTAATGGTAATAGGTAAAACATCATGATCCAATTCATATGCTGCAATTTTCATCGGATCTGTAATTCCAGGAGGGATGTCAAGAAAGGTACTTGCACCAAAGGAAAGTTGTAGTGCTCGAGCCCCGATAATACGGGCTTTTTCATATCTGGTCAAGAAAATTGACCCGACCTTTATCTTTTTTTCCGCTTCTCTGTATTTTTTGAATCTTCGGTAGGTTAGGGACATATGTACTCACATTTTTTTAAAAATAGATATGTTATATAAATCTATATAAAATTTAAAATTTTCGTTCCTTCTTTCGTTTTATAATATAATTAGATTCTTTCTTATTTATTGCCCGATAAAAGAGAATCAGAAAAACATGGAATTTTCAGCAAAGATTTTAAAAAAATGATTCATTTGAATTTTTGTAATTGGTTAATTCATAATTCCAATTTAAAACCCCATAGGGGCGTTGTATAGTGGTTATTACGTCACGCTCACACCGTGAAGGTCGAGAGTTCAATTCCCTCCGCCCCTACCATTTCTTTTTATTTCATAAAATAATCCACATTCTCTATTCTCATTTTAATTAGAAAATAGGGGATCCTCTCAAGAAAAGATTTTAAATTCCGTCCCCCCCTAGATTAATAAGAATAGTATTTTCAAGGCGACTCATTATGAACCGAGAACATTTTGAGAACTTAGTAGAGCGATTTCTTAATCAGATCCACTATAATAAAGGTGATAGGGAAAAGATTAAACTAAATTTGGTTAATTCAATTATTCAGAATCGAAAAACAATGTCTAATAAAACAAATATAAAGGATTTAATCAAGGAGAAAGCCAAAGAAATTACAGAATGGTATGAATCGAAAGACAAGCTGATTTGGTTGTGGGCTGAATCAGAATTGGAATTAAGACAAGGGAAAAGGCCTGAATATAGTCAAATCAAAAAACTAGCCGAAAAGTTTTCCAAAAAAGAAGAGAATGTTGACAAAATACGCTGGTATCTGGCCGAAAACTATTTGATGTTAGACAAGCTTTAGATACGAGACACAACGATGAGTTTAGTGCCCATTCGATCTTGTTGCATTTTTACTTCTTATTCTCGTCCTTTTCTTTCTTTTTGGCGTCATCCCAATCTCCATAGCCGGATTCATAAAACGCAAACCTCACATCTTCTGCGGTTATTTTTTTCCGGTCTTGGTCTTTCACTACACCTAAAGCAATTTTAGTTATATCTTGTCCTGCTTTCTCAACTTCCTTAATGAGAAGGCCAAGAGCATCCTTTCCAACTATTTCCGCCCCTTGTGTTCGCATCAACCTGCGCATCGGCGCTTTCGCAATAAAATATTCATTACTCTTTCGAGTTGGTTTCTTTTTATCTTTTTTAGTTTTCTTTTTCGCCATAATTTCTATTTATTCCCATAAGATAAATAAATGTTCTGCCTCTCTATTCCCTTTTATATTTGGTAATTAATAAATGAATATAAAAGGAGTTAATTGCTCTTAAAAGCATAAGGAACAAAAATTGATCTTAATTTTTCTATTTTCATAATCTCCTAATCGTGGGGTTCTTAGTCGTGAGTAAAAATTCGACCCAAAAAAAGCTGGGTAATGTAAACTATGTTAATCATGAATTACTTAAGAAGGATACCTTAGTCAAGAGAAAGTACCAAATCCGAATATTCCTAACCTGTACTCAGAATAATTGTTTGGTGGTTATTCCAACTGGTTTAGGTAAAACAATTGTGGCTCTCCTCTTGGCCCTTCAAAGATTAAAGAAACCCAAATCAAAAATCATATTTTTAGCACCCACTCGCCCTCTGGTAGAACAACATTTGAATACCTTCAAGAATCTAACTGTGATGGAGGAAGATGAACTATTAATGCTAACTGGGTCGGTCAGTCCCGACAAACGAGAAAAACTTTATAAAAAAGATATAAAATGTATGTTTTCCACCCCTCAAGTACTGCAAAACGATATTATTGCCAATCGAATAGATTTAACCAACATTTCTCTGATGGTTTTTGATGAGGCGCATCGGGCCACAGGTAATTATTCCTATAATTTTTTAGCCAAAAAATATACGGAAAATGCTAAGGATCCTAAGGTATTAGCATTAACTGCCTCCCCTGGAAAAAATAAGGAGAAGATCCTTGAGGTTATGGAGAATCTTTATCTTAACGAAGTTGAGATTCGTACTGAGAAAGATCTGGATGTGCGTCCGTATCTCCATGAGGTAAAAACCATATGGAAGGATGTGGAACTCCCAGAAGAAATGGAAGAATGTATAGATCTCTTCGAGGATCTAAAAAGAACTCTTTACCGGGAACTGAAGGAACATGAATTTTTAGAAAGTGCCAGCGTTAGCTCCGTCACCCGCAGAGATCTTTTATCTGGTGGGAAAAGATTGGATGCAGAAATTGCCCGTTCTCAAGGAACAAGCCGGTTTCCCCTACTTCTGTATCTTAAAAAGGTGATTTCTAATGCTATTCGGGTTTCACATATGCATGAATTGCTGGAAACTCAAGGTCTACAATCCCTTAAAAAGTATTTAGATAAGAATATCAAGAAAGTGGAAGAAAATAAGGGAGGTAAATCCCTTAGGGAACTGTTTAATTCCCCCAAATTACAGGAAATAATTCAGAATGTAAATGATTTGATTGAAGGTCAAATTAATCACCCAAAAGTCTCAGTTTTGATGGATCTTCTCAAAGGGCAATTTGAAAAGAATAATGAATCCCGGATCCTGGTTTTTTGTCAATTCAGAGACACCATACGGACAATATTAGAAGCTATCAATAAGCATGAATTAATTGAAGCAAAAAAGTTCATAGGCCAGCAAAGAAGGGGAAATAATAAAGGTCTTACCCAAAATCAACAAATTGAATTGCTAGAAGAGTTTAAATCCGGGGAAATCAATACTTTGGTGGCCACTTCTGTGGCAGAAGAGGGGTTAGACATTGCTGAATGCGATATGGTAATATTCTACGATGTGGTACCGAGTGCAATTCGTTCAATTCAGAGACGGGGGAGAACGGGTAGAAGCAAGGCGGGTAAAGTAATTATCTTAAAAACAAAAGGTACCCGCGAAGAGGGATATTTTTGGGCCGAAAGACATCGGGAAAAGGAAATGAAGCGGGTATTAAAAGAACTTAAAAATGAAATTTCCAATAGGAACAAAGGGATGGAAAATGGAAATAATTCACAACAAAAAAGTTTAAGCTCCTTTGTGAAAAAGAATGGGCAAAAAGGATCTGAAACCGAAGAAAATGAAAGTTCTAAAGAGAGACAACCGGGATTACAGTCATCAGATCTTCCCAAAACAAACAACAAAGAAAACCCAAAGGCAAACAACAAAAAAAAGGAAAAAGTAAAGAACAAAGAAAAGGAAAAAATAGAGAAAGATAAATATTCTGACAAAGAAAATAGAAATAAGTCCGAGTCAGAAGAACTTCCTCTTTCAAAAGATGATGTGGAGGCTTTAACCAAGGAAGAGATAAGCAAAGCATTTCCTCTTGAAAATAGAAATTCTTCAAGAAGTACCTATAAGGGCTATTATGTAATTGCGGACTCACGGGAAACCGCCTCACCAGTTACCAGGATCCTTTCGGAATTAAATGCAAAAATAAAGATTCAGAAAATTCCCATTGGCGATTATATTGTCTCTCCACGCTGTGGGATTGAGAGAAAATCCTTACAAGATTTTACAGACTCAATAAAGGATGGGCGATTATTCAGAGAACTTAAAAAACTAAAGGGTCAATTTTCTTATCCATTACTCATTATTGAAGGAGATATTAACTCAATTGTGGCAATTAACAGGGCTGCGGTGATGGGAACAATTACAACGATTATGCTCAAATTTAATGTTAATTTATACCAAACTCAAAATGCCAATGAAACAGCTGAATTTATCCTTGCTTTGGCCAAAAAAGAACAAAAAAAAGATAAAAAGACTTTTTCTATTCGATTTAAAAAAGTTCCCGAGAAACTTAAAGAAAAGTTGGAGTATATTGTGGCCGGAATTCCAGGAATAAATGTTTCACGTGCCAGAGATCTCTTATATGAATTTGATACCATCCAGAACCTCTTTAATGCTTCGGAAGAGGAACTTCAAGATGTGCACAATATTGGACCGAAAATTGCCCAAAAAATTAAAAAATATGCAGAAAGCCATTATCGGCTTTAAACTCTCGTACATCTCTTGGTCTTCTCTATTTTTAGCCCTTTACTTCATGAAATGAATGTTTAATTGGAAAGATTGCTTTCTTCTTTTATGGAAAATCGAAATCCTTTAAGAGTCTTTGAGACAATTCCACCAAGTTGGGACTTTGATCTTCACATTCATACAAATTGGTCTCAAGATAATTTAGATGGTCCATCTATGATGGATTATATTCCACTTGCTGAACGTTATAAGATTCATATTGGATTTGCCGACCATTTTGAGATGCAATATTACCGAAAATACGGGGGAAGTCCCCGAAATGAAGGGGATCCAAGATGGAAGCTGAACCCTGACACAATAGATGATTATTTGGGTGAAGTTGATGATATCAAGGAAAATTATGAATTTGTGAGTTCGGGTTTGGAAATGGATTATTATCCCGAAAAGAAAGAACAATTGCAAGAATTTATCGATGATTATTATGATCAATTTGATCTTTTTATCGGTAGTGTCCACGAAACCAAGCCACATCGGCCGGTTACGATATTAGAAGACTTTAATTGGTTAGTGAAAAAAGAAGGCTCTTTTAAAAAAGTTCTTAATCAATACTGGGATCTCATGTTTGAGATGATCTCTGATGAATTATTTGATGCTGTCGCCCACCCCGATGTTATTTATCGTTTCTTTTCGAGTAAAGAAATCGCCGAAGATCACCCCGAGTATCTAAATGATGAAAGGGTGTTGACCCTCGGTCGTGAGTGCCTTGAAAAAGATACTCTTATGGAAGTAAATCTAAGTGGCCTATTAGGCGAGTGGGGACAATCATTTCCGAAAATAGACTATGTATATAATCTTAGATCTAAGGGAGTAAAATTTGTTGTAGGGTCGGACAGCCATACCATCGAACATTTTAAGAATTCCATCTTGAATATCCGAAAAATGAATAATGTGCTTAAAGCCCGAACAAATTAGATCAACACTAAATCAATATTGATTTTCGATAAAATAACAAGCAAAAAATAAATTAAGCTTAACTCCCAAGTATAAAATAATGAGCGAGAAAAAGAAGAAAAAACGAAAGACAGTTAAACATGAGGATGCTCAAACAGAGGAAATTAAGGGTCTTTTGGATGACATGGAAGGAGATGCTGCTCCATATCTAAGCTCTGATAAAGCTAGGGTAAAAACTCCTTCTTTTCTTAAAGCTAAAAAGCGAAAAAGAACTTCTTCTGCTCCTTCTGAAGCCAAGCAAAAATCAGTAGAACCTTCAGCTGAGACTGATCAAGCTACATCTGTAGATAAATCATCTGCTGAAAGTCTCCAAGCGCCAGGTGGTGCTCGACCGGCACCCCCTCAACCAAAAGCCAATGAAGTGATTGAGCCGCCGACTTCTGTGCCTGAGGTAGAAATGAAGACATTCAAACCCCCAGAATCTACTCCTAAAAAACCAAAAGATGAATGGTCAGAACTCATTGAGTCGGAAAAGCCAAATGGGGAATTCTTCCATGATTTAGAAATCTTCTTTGTTCAATTAGGACGGGCTTTCTCTCATAGGTATGATCTTTGGGAAGAAACATACAATGTACTTCTCACCATACTTAAAAAAATGAGGGACACTATGGAGGAGAATACCGAAAAAATGATGGAAACTATTCAGAATCTTTATGAAAAAATGATTAAGGGTTTTAAAGATTTTGAAAGGAAACAATCTGAGGTTGAAAGATTCTCCGATTTGAATTATAAACAAGTCGCAAAGCAATTTAAAAAAACATTAGAACTGCTAAACTTCCAAATTCGGGAATTTAAGTTGCAAATGATGGTGGATGATCTGTATAACATCTATTTGGATTAAAGTTTGCTTTTTGTCCCATTCCTCCATCAATCATTCTTTAAAATAAAAATCAATCAATACTCATATCATATTTCCTTTTTTAGATGGGAAATTTAGGAAATTTAAGAGCATTATTCTTTTAGGAAATATTATATAAGTTTATTATATAGGGAGATTAGTATATGGCTGATTATATCATTGATCTTGGCGCATACGAAAGTACATTTGGAAAAGCGGGTGAGGACAAATTTGAATCTAAGGAAAGGATGATTATGGTGGATTCCGATGATCCATTAATTCAAAGCCCAGTTCTCAATTCCCTTAGCACCATGGCTAAGGAAAGAATTTTCGGAAATGAGGCACTAAAATTTAAAAATGTTCTAAATGTAAGAAATATACTTAAAGATCAAAATTATGATGCTTTTGCATCCCTTATTCAAGAAATATTTGAATCTCATTATCTTGATCCTCGTGATTTTGGGCTTATTTTAATCGTTCCACAAAATTTTCCCAATATATACAAAGAGAAAATTCAAGATATTTTATTTTCAAGACTACATTTCCCCAAAATTACCTATCTTACTCATGGTATGTGTGCTCTGACTGCTCTGGGAAAAGATACTGGGGCTGTTGTGGATATTGGGCACTATTCCACCAGGGTTGAAGGCTTCTTTAAGGGTTTTCCCAATGAAGAGTGTCATAAGGAATTACCCGTGGGTGGGTATCATATAACCGATAGACTGGTGGAATTGATATCTCCTAAATTAAATTATGATGTGTCGGTTCCTCTGAAATGGTTAGCAGAAGAAATCAAACAAAATCACGTCAAATGTGAATTAAATCCTGGAGAAATTATCCAGCAGATTCAAAAGGGTTCAATCGATTACGGGCAGAAATTTGAAATGCCCGATGGTAAAATCCTAAAACTCGGAAGGGAACTTTTTGAATGCACGGAGATCTTTTTTAACCCCAGCCTTATTCACGTTCATTCCAAAAATATTGTTGATTTATTAGAGGAATCTATTCGATCTTGGGATCGTTCTAATGTACCCCAGCTTGCTAAAAATATTTTAGTTTGTGGAAACGGTGGATCGATTGAGGGATTAACCAATAAAATCTCTCTTATGCTCCAAGAAAGGTTTCCAAAATCAATTGAGGTTGAATTTCTAGATCTTAAGGATCGAAAGGGTATTTTTTGGATAGGGGCTTCGGTGTTGTACATGAAGAGGAAAGGAAAAATGGAATGGATCCCCAATCCTAATCAAAACATTTCCCAAAAAAAGGATAATAATACTCAGGAGGGAAACAACCAATGAGTTTGATGGCTTCTGAACCAATACAAGGATTTAATTCAAGATTAGAGCGTATTAAAGAACTTCTTTCCAATTTTAATCAAGTATGGGCTATAGAACTATGTGGCCAAATTATTAATGATATCGGGAAAAAAGATTTACCTGCCTCCCAGAGATTAAGCCTTTTCAATAGGATCATTAAAGTATGGCGATCACATTTGTCCATTCTGGTGAGAGATTTTGTCCAAAATTGGCCATTTATCTATAATGCTTATCATCATCTCTTTAATTTACTTCTAAAAATAAAAGATCATAACCGAATAACCGATAATGGAATTCGTTTAGTAAAGAACCTCATCAAAATTCAATTTGCAACCAAGGAACAAATCGCTAACTTGCTTGATGACCTTGCCATTATGATTTTCAAGACAAATAATTACCGAAAAGCCATTCAAATAATCTTTATTGCGATTTTTTTCCGAAAGACTTACAAAAAAAACAAATATTTCGATAAATGTTTTAACCAATTGGATGTCATTCTCAAACGCCTCTCCCCCAATGAAAAATCAATTGTATTGGATTATCTTCTTATGAATACTTACAATGAATTTTTTACCTCAAAATCAGAAAAGGGTGATAAGCAAGCGATTGAGATTTACGGGGATAAGGTAGAATATTCGGACTTTCTTGATGATATTTACCGTTCAATCGTAAATTCAGTAGGCACTGCCTTGAGAGAAAGCATTCAGAATGTTAAAAAAATTAATCGACAGATTAGAGATAAACAAAAGAATTTGGATGATGTAAAATCTACGATATTTCATCTCCAAATCATTGAAAAACACGATTGGGCATTTTTAGTGATGAAAACATATAGTGACCTTTTATTAAATAAGGAAAAATATAAAGATGCCTATAATTTTGCGGAGGAATTTAAAGAGCTAAGTTTTCAAAAAGGTGCATTTCAAACTACTTTTGATGCCTATAAACTTATGACTAAAATCCTTGAAATACACACTCAAACTCAAACAGAAGATAACGAGAGGAAAAAGTTTCCCACGGAAATTGCGAAAGTGTGGGCTCGGGCATCCGAAGGATTTAAAAATCTAAAAAACAAATCCTTTTTTGTCCAATCAGTAAATCAATTTCAAAAGATAATTGGTCTCCCCGAACAATATAATGATTATCAAGAATTCCAAAATTATCTATTCGCTGCGGATGAATATTATCGGATCATCCGTGGTTATATTCAACCATCAGAAAGACTTTTTTGGATTGTTGTTCTTCATCGATGTATATTTGAGGAGGGATTTCGGGATGTCGCCGATTATGCCCTGCAAAGGGTGTCATTACAGGATTTATCATTCAAGGACAAAATGTTGGAGGATGATATTTCTTCAACCCTTCATTGGAAAAAAGAAAAAAGTGATTCGGGGATAAGCCTTACCTCAGATGGGAAGGAACCCCAAAAAATTACAATTAAGTTAAGAATACCGGAGAAAGAAGCAATAAAATTTTTCATTAAGATCTATTACAACAATAAGAATAATTCCTCAGACATCTATAAATATGAAGAATTATGGCACGAGCCCTATCTAGTTGAGCTCTATAAGAAAAATCCCCATTTTGGAAAAATTGGATACTTACTTTTACCTAAAGAATTAAGAGAAACCATCTCAAGATTAAAAATTGGGTCCAATCATGTACCAGAGGTTTTTGTTATTCAAGATAAACCTACTTACCCCTTAGAAATGCTGGATGATGGAAAAAAAACTCTTGGTACACAATTCGCTTTTGGCTACAGGTTTAAAGAACCTAAATTGAGCCCGGATTTTGATGGATTTTCCTTGGAGGATCGAGATTTCACGGCTAAAAATAAATTTAATGTTTTAAGTATAGGGGATCTTAATAAACATTCTCCAAAAATATGGGTTGAGAAAGAACATCAGTCAAAACCGATATTCCCCTTTCCTCAAGGTGTGGAACAATCACGTTTTGTTTCGATGAAAATGAGAGAGTTGGAGCATCTTATCAATAATTTTAGGTCTATCAATCCCCAAAGCAGTGATTTTAATACGATCCAAGATGAACTATTAAGCGGTCGGTATCATATTATTCATTTTGCCGCAAATTTATTTTATATAGAAGAAAATCCCTCTGAATCCTATTTTCTCACATCTGATAATAAAGCATTGAGCTTTTCGACGATTATAGAAATGCTTTCTTATGCTAAAAAGCATAATGAAGTGCAAAAAAAACCATTTCGCCCCCCCTTGTTTATTTTTGATGGGGTATTAATCCATAACGGTAAAGTTAAAACTAAGCCATTTGAACTTATAAGTAAAATATTCTCAAAGACAACATCTGCTTTGACGAGAGGCATATTTGCGAGGATATCCACTGAATTCAATGATTACCTTCAGCAGTATCTCTATAATTTCTTAGAGCGAATCTTAATTGGGGAATCTATTGGGAGTGGTTTATTGACTGCAAACCGACATCTATATCTAATGGCCCGCAGATTATTGAGGAAGGATCAATCTAAGTCTAATTTATTCTCGCTTCTGACAGAAACCCATTATGTGTTTTACGGAGATCCGTTTTTGAGATTATCTAAAACATAATTTTTTTCATTTTCCAAAACGATAAATCATTTAAGTATTATTGAATATTATGAGTTGAAGATATATGTCTTATTTGAAAGCGGAGAATTTGAAACTCAAAGAGAAAGTTGAGAAATTAGAAGATCGCATCATAAATCTTGCTGGTGCAATAAAGATATTCGCGAGTGGTATGGAAGGAAATGAACATACCATGAATAATCACATTGCCGATATTCTCACATCGGCCGAAGAATTAAAAATTGTTGCTCCCTATGTTACCGAAGAATATGCTCTAATTCTACAAGATAGAGCAAAGGCTGGCGTTAATATTCAGATCGTAATGAATGATCGTAGATATTGGAGTGAGGAGCATGCAAAATTTTATGATAAGATAAAAGCATTCCCGGGACTAGATTTGGTCAATAATCCAAACGTAAAGTATCTCATGATTTGGAGTCCGGATAAGGTAATAATCTCTTCAGGGCCACTGGATAAGAAAACTCTTGAAAATACCGTTTTAATTGGGACTTTAATTACCGAAAAGAAAAAGATTCAACAATTATTGGATATATTTAGTGAGATGCTCCCAAGTTTTATGCGCTAATTAATTAAAAAATATTAAAAATCTGTGTTCATTTTCCAATTTTTTTATTTCTTGCTAAATTTTACTTTTTATTATAGTGAGGTAATGACATGAAGATATCAAAAGATCTGGATAAGGAAAAGGATAAAAGAGATATAGAAAGAGAGAAGGATTTTGATCCAATTTTTCGTGAATTTATGAAGTTATTTTATTATGTTGGATTGATATGCTTCCTTCCCTTTCTTATCCTAAATGCAAGTCATATTTCCCAAACAATTCTAAACGAACCCGCAGCAAATTATGTAATTTGGTTTCAAATATTGAGCTTTTTAGGTTTATTATTCATGGATAGTATTGGCTTTCGTTCCTCAAAATTAGATGTGGCAAGCCGATATATCACCATCTGTTTTTCTATTTTAGGGGCCATCTCCTCTTTATTGCTTTATTTAAGTATCAAGGACGGATGGGACAACAACAACATGCAGACTGTTGTTAGTTTTACATTGCTTTTAGCTAGCTTTGAGGCCTTGGGCTGGTTTTTCATCAGGGCAGAGCGGGGTCTGAAAAAGGAAGTGAGCAAACCCGCCTATAATGATAGTGCAAGGGCATTCTTGATAAGCGGTGTATTGTTTCTATTTGAATATTATATTCCGGGATCCCTACTTCTTGGAGTATTCATCTTGTTTGTATTGTATCCTCCCATCCTTGTAAAATGGGGATGGATAAAAGTAACTGTAGAGATTGAGCCAAAAGAAATTACCCACCGATATAAAAGGGTCACGTTTTATAACTTTGTAATTGATATGATAAAAACAGGGGCATTAATTATCACAATTTTGGCCGTGTCCTATGGAAATTTCGTCTTATTGGGCAATGATTGTTCTCAGCTCGTTTGTTCTTACAGGAATTTGGCAACGGTTGGGTTTATAGGTGCTTTATCCATTCTTTTTTATGATAGGGTTCAGAAGGTATTTCATGGTCTTGTTCCAGTTATCCTAGTATTATCTTTTGGGGCTTTGCAATTCGCATTTCCCAGCTTTTTTGGGGTTGAAACATGGTGGCTCCTAACAATCTTCAATGGATTTACGTTAGGGGGTGTGTGCTTTTTCATCGAGCAAAAAATCGACGAATCGGACAATGTCAGGGCACTCCCTGGATCCTTTTACGCAATAGTTTTGCTTTTGTTCTCTTTTTCGATTTTCTCCAGAATTGAACCCGTTCCTTTCTTGAATTTATCCATTGAACAAATTAAATTCTATCTATGTCTCCTAGGTTTGGCTTACATCTTCGGATACGTAAGAAAGGCTCCAGAGGAACCTCCTTCATATCGATACTCTCTTCAATAATCGATAGGGGGAGCTTACCGGTAAAAAACAGCAGCTTTCAGCGGTTATTGTCTTTTTTCATATTTTGTTATTGATTGTTATTTTTGAAAATTTATAATTATTAGTGCAAGCTTGATATAGCCTCCCGCTTTTTATTATATAGTATTATGTCAAAGAATGAAAAATCTGTGAACGCTGAGTATGCTAAAATTGGCATTGATTATGTAAAGCGAACATGCGATGATTTTGGTCCTAGGTTTTCATGTACAGAAAATGAAAAAGGTGCTGCTGAACAGTTAAGCAGAGAACTTGATGAATTTTGCGACAAAACATTTCTTGATAAATTTACCGCGATTCCAAACCTCTATCCGAGGGGTTTTATCTTAATCGCGGGTGTATTGACAATTTTAGGAACGCCATTCCTCTTTTTTAGATCTCCTATTTCAATTATTGCAGCGGTTTTGCCCCTATTCGGTCTTTTTGTGGTCTGGGCCACCTTCTTTCTCATGAAAGAATGGTTCGGATTCTTATTTGAAAAAGGAACCAGCCATAACGCTACAGGGAGGATCTTTCCGCGGGATGCGCAAGGGGATGCTAAAGAGGCGAAAAAAAGGGTGGTGATTTGTGGTCATATTGATAGTGCTTACCAAATGGATATCACTAATTACGGGGATGATGTAGTCAAGGTAGCCATTCCTGGATTTGCGTTTATGG
>CAZEPC010000016.1:3219-26176 GCA_964513765.1 uncultured archaeon | reverse complement strand
AAGAGAAAAAAGGACTAATATCCAAATGAAATGGGTAAATCTACTTTCTTAATTTTTTTCTTATCTTTTTTTTCTTGTTCATCAAGATTTTTCCTATATTCCCCTTAATTTAAAAAACATATAATTCAATGAATCTTTTAAGTTCTAATGTGGATAATCGAATAAAAGATCTCTTGTACTTTTTCAGTTTAAGCTTTTTAATTTCTTGGTCATTATGGATTCCAAGAATTTTATGGCCTAATTCGGACACTTTTCAGATAATTGGCATAATAGGATCTTTTGGACCCTCAATATCCGCGGTAATTTTAATCGGAGTGAAGAGCGGAAAAAATCAAATCGGTAAATTTCTCAAGGAAAAAACACACTCCAAGTTTAAACGCAGCCAATACCTTTATCTTATTTTTCTGGGACCATTAATTGGGGTAATTTCGTGGATAATTGTGGAGTGGGGCTTTAATCAACCAGTCAATACCGATGCCCTTATGGATCCTCTATTCCTTATCATGGGCTTTTTCTACGTTATGATACTAGGTGGGCCTTTAGGGGAAGAATACGGATGGAGGGGGTACGCCTTGGAAAGACTCATAAGAGATGAGACACATTCAATCACCTCTCGGGATATTTTGCTAAAGAGTATCTTATTAGGCTTAATTTGGAGCGTATGGCATATTCCATTGTTTTATACTACGGGGAGCGTTCAGGAAATGATTCCTTTCTGGCAATATACCTTGCAAACCATTGTTTTCGGCATCCTCTATACTTGGGCGTATTATAGAACCAATAAGAGTGTGTGGGCAGCGATTCTCCTTCATACGACCTTAAACCTTTCCTCGGGATTATTTCCAACATATGAAACCTTAACGGGCAGACTTACGGGCTTTTTCATACTTCTTTTCATAACAGCAGGATTAATATTCAAGGACAGAAAAAAAAGTCTTGATGAGATCGCAGATTAGTTGAAAATTTGTAAATTTTTCACATCATTGAGAATTTTATTTATAAGAAAGCACATTTTCTCGTATGGAAGACAAATGGGAAGAGATTGGGATCCAAAGGCCCTTGGCCGGTTTTTGGTACCGATATGTCCTGACTATCGCAGAAATGTTCATAGGATTATTTGTGTCCGGACTTTTACTTAATGTGATTTACCCTTATCCCGAAAGCAGCGGATATATAAGTATCGTCGATGGGTTATTTCTTCTCATGAAAAAGGTGTTTGATCTTGGAACGAATAACATGATGGAACGCTTCATAGGGGAAAATAGGGTTAAAGACCCCAAAAGAATGCTTTCATACATTCAATATTTTATCTGGTATCAAATGCTCACAGGTCTCTTTCAAGCAACGATAATTGCCATTTATGCATTTTTCATGGCCTCTACGGGAAATTTAGCACATGTCGTTTGGATAATGCTCATCTACACCATGACGCAATATCCGGGCTTCCTCGGAGTTTTCAGAGGTGCATTACGGGGAATGCAGCACATCGGAAAATCGGAAGTTCTAAACTTCATCAATGGACAAATGTTCAAACGCCTTACGGAAATCGGTTTAATTCTTCTCGGAAAATGGTACGGAAGAACTCACCCTGAGGTGGGCGAGCTTATGGGAATGGCTTTTGGAGGTGCAGTAGGTATCTATGTCAACGAATTTCTCACAACCGCTTTATCTGCCCATTTTTTTAAAAATGTCCTGAACCAACAAAACATGCGTCTTCGAGATTGCTTCTACCCCGATTTTGACTGGGAGATCATGAAAGAAGCCCTAAGTTTCGGCATTAAGACGGGCATCCCCAGTATGGTAGATTCGATTGCGGCGGTATTAATTTTGAGCTTTTGGATAGAATACGTCCCCCAATATACCACATTTCTCATGCTAAAACGGGTTGCGGGAGAAATCACCGAAGTTTTACAACAGGGACAGAACATCCAAATAACTGCCACTATCTCCGAGTCTTACCTCAACAAAAAACGCAAACTGACCACCTATAACATTAGCATAACGATGCATTTTATTATCGTGATTGAGGGATTTCTGGTGGTGACTTTATTATTTTTCCTGCCGCTTTTTGAGCAAGCCTTTGTGTTTTTAGAATTGGAGAATTATATGCTGTCAATTCCCTTTCTTGTACCTTTGATGGTTGCCACCACCATGAAGGCTTTTTACGAAAATTCCAAAAGGATACTTAAGGGGATGGGGGATGCAAATACTCTTGTGGTAATTGGGATCATCGAGATCATTATTAAAATTGCATTTAATTCAATCATGCTCATCGGCTTGGAACTCCCCAGAAAATACGGATTTACCGCTATTATCTGGTTAATGAGCCTCCAAGATTTCGGATCCATGCTCTTTACATTCATTGCCGTCACAATCTTCATCAATAAAAAAAGAGTACCCCTTCATTTTAATGGATATGCATCCTTAGGTGCTTCCTTTTTGGCGGGTTTGTTAAGTTTCGTACCTTGTTATCTCTTTAGGATCTATGTTTTCAACCCAATTGCCGGCTTATTTGAGGGAGGGATCTTAATCGGGGTTGTCTTGGCATTCCCGTTCATTTTCTTTGTCATTCCCATGTTATTTTATTTCCCCCTTACGGGTTATTTTGGAGCATGGGATGAAGGGAGTTTGGAATTATTCGATAAAATTGTGGATCTAAGCGGGCCTTCTCGGTTTTTCATTGAGCCCCTCTATAAACTTATGAAAAAAGCAAAAAAGCGGTCCTTTATTTCCAAAAGAAATCTTTTTGCCCATGAACAAGCCCAAGAAGAAATTGAGGAATTGATGGAGTTAAAATCTCAAAGCCAGAGTTCAATCAAGAAAACAAACTGATTTAAAATGGACTTAGGGAGTTTATTTCCCTGACTCATTTAAGATTTTTTTGGCAATTTTTTCAAATAACTTATAATCGCTTTCCCCAAAGAGGCACAATCTTATCTCCAATTCCGATTGAGCACCTTCAAGATAATCGAGAATGGCGTTAATTATCGTACGGGCAGCATTTTTTTTCGGATACCCGAACACGCCGGTCGAAATTGCGGGAAAAGAAATGCTTTTCAGATCGTTCTCTTCCAAGAGGGAAAGTGAGCTTTTTACCGAACCGTCCAATAACTCTCTGGCCTTTTGTGGTTCATATTTTGAATATACAGGACCCACGGCATGTATCACCTTCTTGGCTTTAAGTTGCCCAGCACCCGTCATTGCTGCCGTACCGACGGGTGTGCTCCCGATCTCATTGCATTCATTCTGAATAGAAGGTCCGCCTTTTTTTCGAATGGCGCCCGCCACACCCGAGCCTAAAACGAGATTCGAGTTTGCAGCATTCACAATAGCATCCGTCTCTTGTTCCGTGATATCCCCTTGAACAAGCTTCAATATGTGGTTCTTATCGTTTTTTTTGATGGTTTTTTTGTACATAGAGATCACTCCTTTCATTTGTGGAATTCGTATATAATCCCATATGGATACATATATTCTTCCGTGTAGAAATATAAAAACTTTAAAGATTTGCACATTTTCTCTTTTTATGGGTGTGGTCCAAGAATTTAAGGCAAAGGACTATGCAACATTTGTTGGGACTTTTTGTGGAGTATTAGCCCTTTTTGCTGCTTTTGAATATCAAGCTTATCGAGGCGCTTGTTTTATGGTAATATTAGGGATTGCAGCGGACTTGCTCGATGGTTACATCGCAAGAAGAACTCAAACTTTCAATCAATTAGGAATGGAATTAGACAGCCTAAGCGATAGTTTTGTGTTCGGTATAACCCCTGCCCTCATCGCCTATACTGCCTACACCGAGGGACCAGAGGCACTCTGGGGTATTGGGCCGATGCCAGGAATTGTGATGATCTTTCCTACATTTATTTTTATCGTGGGAGCCATTGCCAGATTAGCATGGTTCAATGTGAGAGAGGAAGATGATTACGAGGGTATCCCGACACCAATATCCGCAAGTGCTTTAGTACTGGCAATGCTTTTAGATTACTTTGTATGGTTCTTGAATGAATCGGTTACTTGGTTTAACAAATTTATGTTCTATTTCATCCCAATTTGGATGGTCATATTAGCCTATTGTAATATTACCACGAAGATTCGCTACGGAAATCGAATTCGGAAAAAATCGGGAAATATGAAATATGTATTTCTTCTCCTTACCGTATGTATCGGGGCTCTCATTGTATTAACCAGGTTTTTCCGGGAAGAAACCAGAACGATTATCCTTGTCATTATAACGCTGTTAAATGTATTACAAGTATATTGGATAGGAGTAGGATTCAAACGGGGGTTGAAATTACAAGATGAACCCGTAAACACAGATGAGAATTCCAAAAAGGAAACAAAAGAGCAAACAAAAGAGGAAAAGGAAAACTAAAGTTCTAAAAAAAGGTATTTAAACATTCTCGCGTATTTTTTACTTGTTGTTAATTATGGATAATAAGAATAATAACATTAAATCACCAAATCCCATATTATGGATACGGCTTATATTCCCGCTTCTCCTCGGACTTTTAGCAATGGGTATATTAATTGCAGGTGCCATAGTATTTTGGGTAGATATGCTGAGACAAGTGAGCACCCAGTATTTTTATGCGGTTTCTTTCTTCATCTTATTCCCAACTTCAATGTATTTTTTAATTTTTGGCTATTACAGAATGAAGATGCGGTGGCCGTTTTTGGCCGAAGAACCGTTAGGGAATGTAAATGAAAATAAAAAAGCCCTATCAACATTATTCAAGAGCAGAAGAAGTAAGTTAATCATGGGAGTGTTTATGGGTTTAAGCAATCTCGCCGCAGTACTCATAATGATATTTACATTTCCTCCATATTGGATGAATCTCCAAAATAATATAGGCCATACCACTATAAGGGTATTTCTTTTAGCAACCAGTTTACTTTTTCTTTTGAACATGCTTCTTGCCCGGGAATTTCTCTCTGATGGAATGAAGAGGATAACTACCCTCTATGAAAGATGGAAAAAGAAGCACAAGATACTTGAAGAGGGGGATATGGAAAATTATCATTTTCACCTCTCCTCTGAGGCATATTTGGCCATGTGGGTGATATTAATCATCACCGGGGTTACTTACGGCGGCATAACACTCTCAAAACCCAAAACTTGTTATGATACACAAGGCAGCTTTAACGATCCTGCTTACACTATCCCAGAGGGGGCGCACGAAAACTCCGCACTTGATTCATTCAACTCGGCCAATCAAACTTATCTAAATGCATTGGAGAAATCATTACACTCTTTCACCCAGCTCCAAAGGGGAGGGGGTTTTCCCATGAGAAGCGAGGCTGACGGGAGTTTCATGTATTCAGATCGAGGGGAAGATTGTCCGCTTCATCCCTTAGAGTTTTCCCTTCAATCGGGAACCGGAATTGTCGGGGATGTATATTTGGCAATGTATGATTTAGAGCCGAATGATGTTTATCTGAATGTCGCAAAAGATGTGGGGGAGGCGCTTATTGCGGTCCAAGACGAAAAAAACGGGGGATTTTATTATGACGGGAGGCGCCACGAGGATGGAAGTGGATTTCAACCCCATCCCCGTAACGAACGCAGAACTAATGTGCTTGACGACAATGTGATGCAGTCCGCTATGAGCTTTCTGCTCAGTCTGTATAACGTGACTGGAGAGAACAAGTACTTGGAATCACTTAATAAAGGATTCGATCTTCTTTTTGAAATAGAAAAAGAAGGGGGTGGATGGCCTCAGAGAACTAATTATATGGAAAATGAATATCAGAGTTATATAACCCTCAATGATGATTCAATGGAAGACATTTTCAATCTCATGCTAAAAGCGCATGAAATTTTGGGTGATGAAAAATACATGAATGCCGCCAAACGGGTAGGGAGATTTCTGATCAGAGTACAAGGAAACGGGGGATCCGAGTTTCAACAAGCATGGGCTCAGCAATACCAAAACGATCAACCCGCATGGGCCCGAGTGTTCGAGCCTAAGTCAATGTGTTCAAAACAGACCGCCAATGGAATAGAAATGCTTATGGAGCTCTATTTGATCACGGGAAATGCAACCTATTTGGAGCCAATTCCAGCGGCTATTAATTGGCTGAATTCGAGTCAAACGATCATCCCGCTCACCGATAATCCCGGAGAATATGGATGGTCCAGACTCTATGAATTGGAGACCAACAAACCAATTGTGGGTAACCGAAATAATTGGGGAAATAATGTGGATTATTATTATGATTACGATCCGGAAAGAGATTACGGATACAGCTGGGAGGGAACCTACGGAATAAATACTACCCTCTCGAATTATGCTAAACTCTTGGAACTCAACAATAATACCCAACAGTATTTAAATTGGAGAGAGCAAATACAATTCAATAGTTTTGCCAATGAGCCGGATTCGGAAACCGAGACACTTTCGGAAGAAGGGTTCTGGATTGATGAGGATGATGGCCTTATTCATTCTTCGACCTTTGTTTCCAAAGCAATGAAATACATCAATTATTTCACATATCTCACTGAAGCAGATTAGTATATCAATAAGCAACAATTTTAAAGCAGATAATGGAAACTGAAATGGATGCTTTGAAAAAAAGAACTATGATTTATTTCCTTTGCATTTCTCACATATATAATAAAGATCAATTCTTTGACCAACTATTTTTTCATCTAATTTTTGGATTAATTCACTCCATAAGGTTTCAATATCTTTTGGATAATAATCTTTTATCTCTTCGCATTCTGTACAAACCATGTTTATATGAATGTTGGTATTAGGATCATATCTAGCGGCAGTCTCGGCAAACCCCAGTTCTTGAACAAGTCCAATTTCTTTTAATAGATTTAACGTTTTATAAATGGTTGCGAGACTTATGGTAGGATGATCTTTTCTAAGTTCATCATATATTTGATCTGCTGAGGGATGATCATTTCTTGAAAGAATAAATTCAGAAATAGCCAGTCTTTGGGTAGTAACCTTATGCCCTTTTTTCCTAAAAAGTTCAATGATTTGTTCTTCTTCCATTTGAATCTGTCTAATTGTTTTAATTAAATTAAGGTAATGGTCACTTTTAAAGAAATGTTTTTTAATAATTGGTACTTGTTGATATTAGTTATGAGTTGAGAATCATTATTATTTAGATCTAATTTTCCTTTTTTAATTCTCAATTTTAAAAAACTAAATTAAAGTGTTTATTATGAAAGAAGAAAAAATAAAGAAACACACCTTAAGTGGTGGTACAACGAATCAAGATTGGTGGCCGAACCAGTTAAAATTGGAGATCTTACATCAACATTCCTCAAAATCTAATCCAATGGATGAAAATTTTGATTACAAAGATGCTTTCTTAAGTCTCGATTTAGCAGAGGTTAAAAAAGATATTGCCGCTCTTTTAACAGATTCTCAAGACTGGTGGCCTGCAGATTTTGGCAATTATGGACCTTTATTTATACGGATGGCTTGGCATAGTGCCGGCACATATCGTACCAGTGATGGAAGAGGGGGTGGTGGGAGTGGAAGTCAAAGATTTCCGCCCCTCAACAGCTGGCCAGATAATGTAAACTTAGATAAGGCACGTAGACTTCTATGGCCAATAAAAAAGAAATATGGGAGAAAACTTTCATGGGCAGATTTAATGATCCTTGCTGGAAATGTTGCTTTAGAGGAAATGGGCTTCAAAACTTTTGGTTTTGCAGGTGGGCGTGAGGATATTTGGGAGCCCGAAAAGGACATCTATTGGGGTTCAGAAAAAGAATGGTTAGGTGATGAACGATTTTCAAAAGAAAGAGAGCTCGAAAATCCGCTTGCCGCGGTACAAATGGGATTAATTTATGTTAATCCAGAAGGGCCAGATGGGAATCCCGACCCTAAAATAGCGGCACATGATATTAGGCAGTCTTTTGCTCGCATGGCCATGAATGATGAGGAAACAGTCGCGCTTATTGCAGGAGGACATACTTTTGGAAAATGTCATGGTGCGGGCGATGCTAAACACGTTGGTCCAGAGCCAGAGGCAGCTCCAATCGAACAACAAGGTTTGGGATGGAAGAGTAGCTTTGGAACCGGAAAAGGTGCAGATACCATATCCAGTGGACTTGAAGTTACATGGACCCAAACACCTATAAAATGGGGCTATCTTTTCTTGAAAAACCTATATAGATACGAATGGGAACTCACAAAAAGTCCTGCAGGAGCATATCAATGGATCCCAAAAGACGGTGCAGGAGCAGCGACTGTACCCGATGCCCATGACCCAACAAAGAAACACCCACCAGCAATGTTGACCACGGACCTTTCTTTACGGTTTGATCCGGAATACGGAAAGATATCCAAGCGATTTTTAGAAAACCCTCAAGAATTTGAAGATGCATTTGCAAAGGCATGGTTCAAGCTAACTCACCGTGACATGGGACCTAAAGCTCTGTATTTGGGACCAGAAGTCCCGGAGGAAGAGTTAATATGGCAAGACCCTATCCCCCCAGTAGAGCATAAGCTGATTGATGAAGAAGATATAAACTCTCTTAAATCTATAATTTCAGAATCAGAACTATCTATTCCAGAGCTTGTCGGAACGGCATGGGCATCCGCTTCCACTTTCCGGGGGTCAGACAAGCGAGGTGGTGCAAATGGCGCTAGAATACGGTTAAAGCCCCAAAAAAACTGGGAAGTCAACCAGCCCGAACGGCTTTCTAAAGTTCTTGATGTGCTAGAAGAGATCAAGAATGATTTCAACGAAATCCAAAATGAGGGCAAAAAAGTGTCCCTTGCCGATTTGATCGTTCTGGCTGGTGGCGTTGGGATCGAGAAGGCTGCCCAAAATGCAGGAAAAGAAGTAATTGTCCCCTTTACTCCAGGCAGGACCGATGCATCACAAGAACAAACAGATATCCATTCTTTTGGCTTTTTAGAGCCGAAAGTAGATGGGTTCCGAAACTATGAAGGGTCAAAATACTCATTTTCGGTCGAAGAAATGCTAATTGACAAGGCGCAATTACTTACCTTAACTGCACCCGAGTTGACTGTATTATTAGGAGGTTTAAGAGTTTTAAATATCAACTACGGTGGTTCGAAACACGGCGTCTTTACCGAACAACCTGAGAACCTCACAAATGATTTCTTCATAAATTTACTCGATATGAATACCGAATGGAAACCAAAACCAGAAGAAAAAGAAGTATATCAAGGATTTGACCGAGAATCCGGCGACCTCAAATGGAGTGCCACTCGTGCAGACCTTATATTTGGTTCAAATGCACAATTAAGAGCTCTTGCGGAAGTGTATGCCAGTGATGATGCCAAGGAAAAGTTCTTAAAAGATTTTATCGCCGTTTGGAATAAAGTTATGAATTTAGATCGATTTGATTTGAAAAATTAAGCGATAATATGATTTTGTGTATTGATACTTCGTGTTGATCTTTTTTTTTTAATTTACGGAGAAATAAAAAAAATGATTAAACATAAAAGGATATCCAGTGTTTCCGACGAAAATATGAGCCAAGAGCAAAGCACATCCAAGCTTAAACGCACCTTCGTGTTTTTTATGGGAGTATTGAGTTTAACATTAGCTATTATCGGGATTTTAATCCCCATACTCCCTACCACGCCCTTTCTCTTGATATCCGCGACTTGCTTCTTTAAAAGTTCCAAAAAAGCATACAATTGGCTTTTAAACAATAAAATATTTGGAGATTTTATACAAAATTATCAAGAAGGCAAAGGCATTTCATCAAAACACAAAAAAATAACCATAAGTATACTATGGATAACCATTATCCTCTCAATAGTGATTATAAAAACACTTTGGGTATCTATATTACTTCTAATTATTGCAATTGCTGTTTCTGCCCACATCTCTCTTTTAAAACCAAAATCCCCAAAAAAAGAAGGATTTGATACAGAAGGATTTGATTCAGAATAGACAAAACATTAAAGGGAGATGGAGTACAGATCTGTTTATTTGCGGAGAAATTTTCGATTAAATATAAAAAGCATCAACATAATAACTTCATATATAACATCCAAAACAAAACTTGTTCGATTTAATGACACATGGAATAAATTTGATGTTGTTTAAAACTAATCAAATAATATATGAGAGTATTTATGATGAAAAGAAAAAGTAATATACTAATTTTGTTTTCACTTGGGCTTATCGCAGTAATATGCGTTTCTTCTATAAATAACACGGCCCTTAATTTAACAGAAACAAAACAAGAATTCGAGGATGATGGAAGTAAAACCACACCAAATGTCCAATCTCCAATCGTAGCCTATAATTGGACATTCGACAACAATTATTATGATGACAAAGGTACTAAAATGGTGTACGCAGAAAGTGGAGCCACCAGAGAGGTTGTTGGCGGGGTTGATGATGGAGGATATTTGAATAATTCATACGGATCCTCAAACATTGGATATGATGCAATTTATGATGGATACGGGTTTTCGATTGAATTTTGGTTCAGATCCACGGAGGATTGGGCTTCAAGTCAAAATATCGTGAAAAAGGAAAGTGCAACCGGGCATTATAATTATCTTTTAGCAAGAGATCCGGCAAATTCAAATAACCATGGCTTGATTCGAATGGATTGTCATGATGATACAATGACCCAGAGAAGTGCAAGTAATGCAAATAATTTAGAGCACAATAAATGGCAACATATTGTAATGATTTTGGATACAAATCGAATTGCCTATTATCTTAACGGAAAATTTATTGATGACAATGATTTTTCCCCCAACACCCCTAGTTCCGGGAATTATCCGATATATTTGGGGGATATGGGACAAAGTGAGATGCATTTTGATAATTTGGTAATTTGGGACGGTATATTAAGCGATCAAGATGTAAAAGACCGATACACGCTTCACCGCCCATTTGCTAACTTCACGTTTAGCCCAGAGTATCCGAAGGAAAATGATCTGGTCTCTTTCGATGCCACAAGCACCTATGGAGGGAAAGGCCCTTATGTTTACGATTGGGATTTCGGAGATGAGAACATTATGCAGGGTGCCGGACCGACTCCAACAAATGTCTATGATACAGAGGCAGGATACACAATTCAATTGAATGTGACCGATGCAAACGGGTATCGTTCCAGTATTTCCAAATCAATCTATGTCCAGCCAGGTACCCCCACCGATGATACTTACGAACCAAATGATGGGATATCGGAAGCAGTTTCGATTAATCCTTATAATCAAATGTATTATGGAGGATTAATCCAATTGAATCGTGATTATTGGAAGGTTGGTATGAATTCAGGGGATAAACTTCTGGTGAGATTAACCAGCTCATCCGATTTATGGAATTTTAATATCAGTGAGATAGATTCCGGAAATGGGGACATAATAAGAACAAATGACAGTGCATCCCCGGAAGATTTGACATTGCTATTTCCAAGAACTCCCTATGGAACCGAATATCTTATTATGGTCGATGGAGAAGGGTATGGGGCCAATTATGATTTGGATTTTTTCGTGGGTTCTAGCAGTGAGATTCCGGGAGATGATCAATTTGAAGAGAATGATCACATGGGAGAATCATACCAACATGATGGGGATTTCGCAGAAGAAAGCTTAATGCAATTCGATGAAGATTGGTTCGACATTAATAGCGAAGATGGACTTTTCTTTGTGGAGTTCAAGGGAGAAAGCAACCAATACTTAAAAGTAGAGATATATAATTCGGCGGGCACATACTTAACCACTTATCATAAAAATTCCGGGAGTGTGGGGATAAATATCACCCACAATGCCGAATATTCGGGCCAGTATTTTATTGTCATTAAGGGAGACAACAATGGGGCTTTGTACGACATAAAGATTAGTGATGAGAATATATGGCCATCCTCTCCAACCAATGGTGATTCAAATACTGGAGGAGACGGAGATCCAGATGATCGAACAAAAAATCCCGAAGGAACAAATAGTGATGGTTCGGTAGGCAACCCCTTTGCGATTGACGGTTTTCCCTTCTCATATACGATAATAAGTATGGTTTTTGTGTCGATTTTTCTCACACGAAAGAAAAAATCCTGTGTTACACAAGAAAATAACCTATGCTAAACAGGAAAACATTGTATGCCACACAGGAAAATAACCTGTTCTAAACAAGAAAATTGGATCGGGTTAAGACAAAGAATTCCCAAAATCTTTTTTCTTTTTTTCCATTCTTTTAAAAATGCTCTTTAGCAAGTTTTCCTCCAAGAACTGAGTCAATAAACCCTTTGATTTTAGATATTCGTGTATTTCATGTCTATTTGTTAAATCAATCAGGAAGAGTTCAAAATCCTCGGGCTTTTTATGAAAGATAAGAAACCCATCCTCCATTTCCTCATAAGCATATTTAGTATCAAGCAGTTCTGAGACCCGAAAAATGAAATTATAATAATCCCGTAGAATCTCCTTATATCGGGTTTTATATTTAAGGATTTGATACATGGATTGGGTGTAATCAATTTTTTCATCATAGGTTTCTTCAATTTCAAGTATTTTATTGGCGGGTGTAATTCCGTTGGCTTCAAATACCTCCAATACCGCCTCAAAAAAGGGCACATCGTGAAAAAAGTTTTCCTTCATGCTTTTTTCTGATTTATATACTAATTTTAAGGTCGGCTTCCCCTCAGTTTTTAGATTTGTTTTAACCTCATGCAATCTTTCGTATTTCGCTTGGAGTAATTTCAAGATCGAAATTGGATCTTCCTGTGAAAATACCACCGAAACCTCTAAAATTGCTTTCCTTGCCATAGAATCCCTTTCATTTAAGAATACATAAGATTTCTTTTTTGATTACTAAATCCATATCAAGCTATACAATCCAATTATAAATAAATTTGCATTCAAATGCGTTTCGCATTTAAAAAATCAAAAGAAGAAATAATGGCTAAAAAAAGCCATAATTCTTTTTAGGAAAAAGAACAAACTAAGAATATGGTTGGAAAAGAACCTCCTGAAGAAGAAAAAATTAAAACCGTTATTGATATGATCAAGGAACACGGAGAGGATGGAAAGAGCATAGGTTATAAGGAGCTTCAAAACCTATGCGCCGAAAAGTTTGAAGGATTACGGCTCTTGTTGAAGAAAATGAAATCAAAGGACATTGTTGATTATGAGGGAATGATACCTGGGTTTTCCGCCGTAATCACCCTTACATAATCCAAAAAGCAACATAAATCCATCGAGAGTATTGTTAGAAACAATAAAAATTATGAGTTCCATCAATTTTTAGTTTTTTCCTTGTTTATGGAATTGAAAAGAAAGAAAGATTTTAAAACGGATTAGAGGGCATCATTTCCCATACTTTTAGTTCTTTAATGGTGATTGCTTCTCCTTCACAGAAAAGAAACACATGGTCTGCATCATCCAATGTTGGAAAAACCCGTCGGCAGATGATTTGTGAATCATTTAAGGAAACTTCTACTACACTCTTATCGATAAAAACCCGAAATTCTAAGATTTTATCTTTCTTCTCAAAATTAATTGGTGCCTTTTCTTTAACTGGTCGTCCTATTTTATCTAAACTACTTTTTCTCGAATCGAAAACTAATAACTCTTCTTTGGAGTTAAAATAAAGGAGTGTTTTTTCTTTCCCATCGGGGCTTGCTTTCACAATTAAACCGACTTTCCCTACCTCCTTTGGGGGCACTTTAAGTAAAATTTCGCAAGATCCGCCTCTGATACCTTTAAGCTCTTTTTTATTTTCTACAGAGGGACTTAGGGTGAAATTCTCCCATTTCTTTTCATTATGCCGTAAAATATTGAACTCTGGCGGTACCCTTTCTTTGAGATCCCCATTTTCACCGAGCCAGAGTAATCTCGGTAATCCATAAACTCCGCACCACCCTCTTCTTAACACCCATTGTTCAGTACTGTCTGGATTATCTAAAAGCCATGCCCACATGATTTGTCTGCCTTTTTTATCAATTAAGGCTTCGGGGGCGAAATAGGTGTTATCCGTCCAGGTCATTCTTCCGTGAGTTTCGGGAATAAATTTGTCTTGGTCTTTATCATAGGACCCTATATAATATTGGCATCCCTTATTATGGGAGATAAATAATTGAAGGTATTTATCGCTCATTTTTCCGCCGTCTGGACTTAGAGGGAGTGGCAAAAAACTAGGACACATGTCATCCTCCGTTCCATCTGTCCAGCCCTTTCGATCTTGGTAATCATAAAATCGGTGCATATATTCCCATTTTTGAAGATCTCTTGACCGAAATAAATCAACCCAATCTCCGCGCATTTTTTCATAAAGCGGGTCGTTGGGATCCCGCCCATGTTCGTTAAGCAAGGGTAAATTTCCTGTCTGCATGTAATATACTCCGTCCTTTTTCCATATATTACTCGGATCTGCATTGGCCAAGAGCTTCTTTTTTCCGTTTTTTTCTACCATTTCGGTGATTCCCATTTTCTCCGCAGCAATTGCGATATTGGGTAAATTTTCCCAGCGCTCGTAATGATAGTCGGTACTCTTTGCAATGACAATGCCGTTCTGTGCTCTTTCTCCCTTATGCTCATCAACTATCCAATAACTTAAATAGGCAGTTCCATCATCATCCAAGAATGCACCCCCAGAAAAACATCCTTGAATTTTTTCATTGGGCAATAATGCATCTGGATGATGTCTCCAATGCACTAAATCTAGGCTGGAAATATGCCCCCAAGAGAACCCAACACCTCTGCGATTATAAAGATACATGAGATGGTATCTCCCATCGTTTCCAAAAAATGCACCATTCGGATCCCCAGGTCGTCCTACATCATCAAGAATGGCAAAATGATACCCTGGCCTAAACTTGTCTTGCAAAAGAGATTCCCTTAACAAGCGAGAATTTTTGATTCTTTCAACATTAATATCCGCGGTAACTTGGGAATCAACTACTTTCTTCCCATTTTCTGTCCGATAGATCTTTATTTCGACATCTTTTCCCAGCATTTCTTCAAGAAGCTCATGCATGGGGATGGTATATATTTCTTTCGTGGTGGTCCAAGGAGTTTCTAAGGGGGAGTCTAGAGTGACTTGTCTATTTTCCTTATCAAGACCTAATTTCCCTTTAAACCGCAAAATGTTTGGTTCTTTCATAATTTCTTTCATATACCAATAAATAAAAACCTTAATGACCAAGACTTTTTTCTTGCTTTCTTAATTGCTAATATGTTATTTCTAGCTTTTTTGATTGGAGATTTGTTATCTCTAGCATTTCTAATTGCTGATTTGTTTGATTTTTATACACTTTTATATTCTCGCTCGATCATCTATATATGAAGACCAACGAGGAAATGGCCCAAAAACTCATGATAGATTTTGCGAAAAATACGGGATTAAGGGGGGAACATGAACAGAGAAGGTATTTATGGACCGATGCGTTTGCGGTTTGTAATTTTATTCAGCTCTATAATGATACCCAAGATAAAGAATTTGAAACCCTTGCCATAGATCTTGTCGAAAGCGTCCATAACACACTCGGAAAATACAGAGAGGACGATGAAAGAAGTGGATGGTTGGCCAGCGAGGATCATCCGACGAAAAATGGTTTGAGGATTGGAAAAGCACTTCCCGAAAGACCCAAAGGAAAGCCAATCAATCAACAAAAAGAATGGGAAAGAGATGGACAATATTTTCATTATTTGACAAGATGGATGGAGGCGTTAGTTCATTTAGGGAACCACTTGGAGAAGGAAATTTATTTTCGCTGGGCACAAGAATTGGCAGAAGCATCTACCAAATTTGTTCATGGAAAAGGAATGTATTGGAAGATGTCTACCGACCTCGACCGACCCCTTATTCCATCGATGGGGCAGCACGATCCGCTGGATGGACATACCACCTACAAGATCATAGATCTCTTTTCTAAAAAATCACTCAAACAACCGCTCAACAAAATGGAAAAAATGACCAGCAAGATGCGATACCTCACAAGAGACCCGCTGGGATTGGGAGGGATGCTGATATCCGCATATAAATTGTGGCAAATGAGTTTTGGAAAGACACAAAAAAACGAGGGTAATACAAAGAAGAAAAAAAAGAATAATGAAAGGAAAAATAAAAAGGATAAAGAAATCATTGAGAAGATCATAAAAGCGGCCAAACCCGGCTTAAGTCATCTTCATAGCAATGTCCATGGACTGGCATTTAGGGAGTTAGGCTTGGCAATTGGGCTTTATTCGGCAGACAAAATGAATAAATTAAGCGATTTTTTGCACATTCGGAAAGATCTTAATATATATTGGCGTGAACATCAATCCTGGTCCGAGCACAAAGATATAAACCAGGTGATGCTTTGTACCAGCTTAAAACCAGATGAATATGTTTCAATCCCCCCCAGAGATTAATTTAACTGGGAATTCATCCCTAATCATAATTTACCAGCTTTTTTATTTTTCAACAAATTTTTTTTGATTTCATATACAATTACAATTATTATCTTTATTTTGAAAATTATTCACAAAAACACCAAGGATTGAAGATTTTTTTCTTTTCTTCTCCTATTAAGCAATATGGTTCGATATACCGGAAAATTATCAGTTGGAAAGGAGGGATTGTCAATTCATACCTATGTTTCCCAATCAAATCCAGAAAAATATGACATCCCCCTCAAAGAATTATTCGCCGAATCGATAGGAAAGGAAGTGTCAATTACCATAAATAGGGTTAAGCCCTTTAAATACGACAAGATAGACTACAGCTCAGTCAAGAGTTCTGAATTAGCGAAAGTGAAGGGCTCCGAAAAAGAAGGAGAACACGATAAGGAGGGTGAAGAATATTGAATACTACCGATGAACAATACGATCAAGTCAGGAAAAAGAGAAGAAAAATAGAGAAAGTAAATTTTGGAATCGTGGGACTGGGAGGCAGGGCCGAAAACATTGCGGGTATTGTAATCAAATTACCTGAAGCAAACCTTATTCATCTATGCGACATTAAACAATCGGTGATCGATAGTTTCAAGAAGAAGCTACCTCGAAGTGAGCATCAGACAGCAACGATGAAAGAGACCACTGATTACGATGAGATGTTGAATAATAATGAAATCGAAGCAATTATTGTTACTGTACCCGATGGACTCCACGAAAGGATGGCGGTTAAGGCATTTGAGGCGGGGAAGCATGTATTTTTAGAAAAACCCGTGGGGACAAATTTAGAAGAAAATCGAAATATCCTTAACGCCGCCATTGATTCAGGGAAGCTCTTCCAAGTTGGATACCAAATGCGATATCATCCATTTTATCAAGCGGTAAAGAAATTGGTGGATCAAGAAGAAGATGGGCCCTTGGGTCGGGTGAACTATGTAGAGGCAAATGAACATTATTACGGAGGATATCATTATTTCCGCAGTTGGTGGAGGTTTCGGGAGAATATAGGGGGTGTGATGATTCAAAAAATTTGTCATGATCTAGAATTTCTTTATTGGTTGTTCGGAGTTCCCACCCGAATTTCATGCTTTGGATCCAATATAGAATTCAAAAAAGGGAATGCACCCAAGGGCAGCACAGCGAAATTATGCAGAAACTGCCCAAAAGACCAGAGATGCGAATATCATATCGCAAATGATGACACTTCCTCCTTTAAAAGCGATCAATGTGTATATAACGCGGATCACGATATCATTGATAATTCCCAAACGCTTATTCAATTCGAAAATGGGTTGGTGGTCAAGTTGGGGATGCATTTTTTCCCTTCAAAAGCTCAAAACAGCAGATTTCTCAAGATAGCTGGATCTAAGGCTGAATTATGGGGAAAAGTAAAGGAAAATGTAATCCGAATTAATCCCAGATTTGATCGCAGCGTTAATCAAAATGAATCCTTTATGTATTCCATCCCCCGGCCTGAAATAAGAATCGGTACCCATCTTATCAAGGATTTTGTAAATGGAATTAAAACAAATACTCCTGTGGAGCCCGGATTGAAGAGCGGATACTGGTCAACTTTAATGGTAACGGCTGCCCAAATGTCTCTTGAGGAAAAAAGAACCGTTGAGATATCAGAAATACAGGAAAGATATCCGTTTCCGACCCGAGAATAAGCCAAAAGCTCTTTCTCCATCTTTTTTACCTAATTAACATTAATAATATTGAAAATTTATATAAATAAAAAGTAGAATGGTGCGTCTGGGGGTAATTGAAACCCCATCTCCAGGTATCTTCAATTTAACAAGATGTTAAATTTTGGAAGCCTGAAATCCTAGCCGTTAGACAACAGACGCTCAGTTTTTATCAATTTTTTTTTCCAAAAAAATGATAATTAATCCAATTACCCATTTTTATTAAAATTTTCGATTCATAATCGATTGAAAAGCTTTTTATTTTTCGGAAATGCTTCTCTTAAGGAAAAGAAGGAATTAATCTTAAGGAATTTTTGAATCATGGATTTGATGATAATAAACCCTTTTTTCCATCGTGGGAGAGTTTTATAAATAGGGCAAGAGGCCTGGATCCTAATTATCCAAATTATATGGTATAGATATATTATGTAAAACACTTGTTTCCAAACAGATTATTAATAAAACAATTATCTTTATCTCTCTTGGATTGCGTTAGATAAGCGATATCAATCATATAATTACTTTTCTCTTTTATTTGACTATTATTATACATCCGCATTAGGATATTCGAATTTCCAAACTCATGTGTTGCCTGTTCTGATTCTATTTTATTTTATCATCAAAAGGAACGAATGCGAAAATTCTGTACTCCAAAAATAAAATTGAGAAAGAGTGCTATTTCAAGCTCTTCTTATATTTTTTTCTTCTTCTACAATAATTAACAAGAGCCTTAGCGTTATTGAGTTCAATACCGACGATTTCGTTGATCTTATTCCCGGTTAGATCAACGCATTTTAAAGAATTGAGGTTTTCCAGGCCTTTTATTTCATTTATCTCGTTGTTTTGCATATTTAACGATTCTAAGGATTGTATATGGTTTATACCCTTGATCTCCTTGATTTTATTATCCGCCAAAGAGAGTTCTTTCAAATGAACCAGATTTTCTAAGCCCTTTATTTCTTCGATCTGATTCTTATCAAGATCCAAAACATCGAGGAACTTAAGAGTATGTAGGCCACTTAATTCTTCGATGTTATTCTTGTATAAGAAGAGGCAATCAAGATTACATAAGGAATCTAGTCCTTGAATCCTAGTTATTTCATTTCCCGCTAAATCCAAGCTTTCCAATTTTTCAAGATTGCCTAAATCAGTTATAAATTTAATTTTATTCTGCGACAAAGACAAGATTTTTAGAGACTTTGATAGATTTGGACCATTTAGTTCATTAATTACATTATTTGAGAGATCTAAAAACTCCAAGGACTTTAAATTTTGGAAACCCTCAATTTTATGAATTTGATTATGAGAGAGATCAAGATATTCCAAGCATTGTAAATTTTCAAGACCAGAAATTTCCCTAATCTCATTATGGGACAAGTCTAAGTTTCTTAAGTGACATAATGATTGCAGGCCCTTAATCTCAGAAATCAGATTGGAATGTAGATCCAAAGAAAATAACGAACCTTGACTTTTAAGATGTTCAAGACGGTCAATTTCATGAATATCATTGTTGGACAAATCCAAATGCTCTAAGGATCTGATATCTCCCAGCCCTTTCAGGTTGGAAATATGATTATAACTCAAATCCAATTCCTTAACATTCTCTAAATTCTGAAAATCTTTTATATCTTCAATCGATTCAATATCAATCTCTGCTAAGTCTAAATAGCCATCCTCGCTAATCTTATACCTATTCCCGTGAATCTCAACAGACTCAGACATCTTTATATCACATTTCTATAAAACTTCTGCACATAATGTGTTTTATAATGGTTTTCCCATTATTACTCTATATGAGCTAATTAAATAGAAGAATAAAAAGTTTAGGATAATATTGGGGAAAAGTAATAATTTCAGATAATCCCGAGGGACATTTCGGCAAGGCTGAGAAATCTTTGTGTTATAATCCAACTATCGAACCCCCTACTCGAGATTGAAATTTTTTGTCCAGGGATTTGTTTGATGGAATTGGAAAAGCTGCCTTTTTGAAAGCCTCCGATCATTACCGCCCAATCCCGGGAGATCATACTTTCGGGAAACATTATATCAACCAATTCCTTGAAAACTGTGTTTTTCCCCTTGGAAGTAAATTTAATTGTATTATCATCGGAAAAACGATTTTTCATCCAAGCATTCAAGGTGGGAGAAACTTTTTCAATGAAAAACGGTGGATTGGGGGGAATATGACCAAGCTTGAGAAGTTGGGCCATTAATCCTTTGAACCTTCGATAGTTCCTGGGGCACCTCATTCCCGAGGATACTTTATACAATCCGCTTGGGGCAGAGAAATAAATGGCCAATAATCCTTGAAAATTTAGAGGGGAACCCAACGCATCTAAAAGAAAGTGATGGAGGATATCCGGGCGGCCCCTTTTTTTGGACTCGGGGAGCTTTTTCATGAGGTGGTGATGAAAGGCGGTATCTAAGAGGGAGGCGGAATTTCCGTACTTTCGGATCTTTTTTTGGACGGATTTCTTTTTCCTCCACTTTTTAGGAACGAATTCGAGCCCCGCTTCGGTCAAAATGAGGTGAATTTGATGTTGTTTTTCGGTCATTATGAATCTATTCTATTAGATGGATTATTTATTAATATGTAATTGATCGGGGTCATAATTGGGACCCTTGAAAATAAATCTGGTAATATGGGCACATTCCAAACATGTAACGCTAAGAAAAGATCCATAACCTTTTCGGCGGTGCGTTCGGAATCGGGCGGACTTTCCTGGGACAAGCAATCTTTTGCATCCATGACAAATCTTCCGCTTGAATTGTAACGGGATCTTTACCTTTGCGCTCATTGCAATTTCTCTGGCATGGGTAACATATCTATTCGCCAAGTCCGGTTCTTCATCATAGATTTCCAGTGCCAATTCCATCAATTCAACCACCCGTTTCTTGGCTAAATTCTTCATTTGAATTTTTCTACGCCGATATCTCCGTCTTCTTCCCATGAGGTACCTCTCCTATCCATAATTCCATTTGAGATTTATTTAAAATTCCATTTGAGATTTATTTTTTTCCGTAAAATTTATCGGCTTGCTTATCCAATTTATCCATTAATTCCTCATCTTCATAATCAATGTAGGTTTCTTCTTTGCCTTTACTGGTTGTTTGAGTATCTTTAAAGGTTTCTTTGGCAATTTCTTTATCTAATCTCTTCCTCATTTCCATATATTTATTTGGATAATTCAGATTTTGTATGTTATCCAAGACCGTAATGATTGCGGTGTGTCCGCGGACATCGAGTACATAGATTTTGAACTTACGCATTATTTCTTCCATAATTTTCTCCATCTCCACATATTCCGCGATAGTTTTCAATACCTTTATTTTAATGGTAAAATGGTCCTTAAGTAATTGTTCCATATGCTTGATAAGACCTTCACTGAGTCCCTTTTTCCCTATAATGATATGGGGTTGTGATTTGCGGATTTTATCAAGATCGACTTGATTAGCTTTCATTCTCTGGGGAAATAAAATGAAGCCATATTTAAGGAATTTTGTATATTGAAAATCAACGAAGGGAAAATACACAAGTAATAAAAAAATATTGACCTCTCATCAACTAAAGGAGATAAAAAATGCAATAAACCTATTGGATTAGATATGATTGTTCAGCCAATCGAGGAAATCTTGTTTTACCTCATCCCGATTAGTCTCATTCAGTGTTTCGTGGCGGGCTCCATCGTATATTTTATAGGAAAGATCTTCAATACCCAAATCTTCATAGCGATGATAAAGTTCCATAAAACCTTCAGCCATATTATTGGTTGGATCCTTTTCACCTGAAAACATATAAATTGGTAAATCCTTAGGGATTTTTTCCTCATTTTCCTTTTTCCACATTTTTCCCAAGGCGATTGCCATTTCTTTAAAGAAACCATTTGACATTACAAAGCCACACCAAGGATCTTCCACATATTCATCCACAACATCTTCATCACGAGTGAGCCAATCAAAGGGAGTTCTGCTTGGTTTAAATGGGTCGTTCATGGGTTTCATTGCAAGTTTATCAATGAAGGTGGCCTTTGATTCAGTACCCTTGAAAAATACGATCATTTTAGAAAGGATTTTTAATATTCCAAGCATTGGCTGTTTGCCGTTTGTCCCACTCAGTATTACTCCATCAATTGTATTCCCCCATTTTTGAATGTATTGTTGAGACATATAGGAACCCCAGCTATGTCCCAATAAGAATAAGGGTAAATCCTCGTTTTCCATATCATTCCTAATATATTCGGTGAGATTACGGATAGCTTTGACCGTTCCGTCCCATCCACCGGGACCTAAAATTCCCGATTTATCCAAATCTCCCGCAGTTTTCCCGTGACCTCTATGATCATCGGCATATACCGCAAAACCATCATCAGTAAGTGTCTTTGCAACATGTTCATAACGGGCAGAATGTTCAGCCAAGCCATGGGCAATTTGCACAATCCCTTTCCTTTCCTTGCCGGGATCTACATCCCATTTTCGCACAAAAATCTCAACACCCGCATGATCTTCGTAGGTAAATGTTGAAGCTTGCATATTATAATCTATGGAATCAAACTATTATTAAAGTAACTCTTTTCTTATCTTATTCTTAGAAAAATGAACAACAAGAAAATCACATACTTAAAATAAAGGAAAAATCTTTACCACCTATGAAGCCCAGCATTTTGTATTTTTCAGGATCGGGGAATTCTCTCGCGGTTGCCAAAGATATTTCATCACAATTAAACGGAGCCTTATTTTCCATCCCGTCTTTCATGAGAAAAAAGGCACCTAAGATAAAATCGGATGTGATTGGTTTGATTTTCCCTGTATTTTACTGTGAATTCAACGGAATTCCTCACATCGTGAGAGAATTTATTGAAAAAATCCAAAATATAGAGAAAAAATATATTTTTGCGGTTGCCACACATAGCGGAAGACCTGGGAGCACGATTGAAA
>CAZEPC010000016.1:0-3119 GCA_964513765.1 uncultured archaeon | reverse complement strand
AAATATATTTTTGCGGTTGCCACACATAGCGGAAGACCTGGGAGCACGATTGAAAGATTGGACACCTATATCAAAAAATTCGGCGGATCATTGGCAGGTGGATTTACCGTACAAATGAGTATACCCGTTCCCTTGAGCATAAAAATGAAACGGGCATTTTTTAATAAGGAGTTTGATTATGAGGATCCCAAAATGAACGATACCAAAGAAAGAGAGAGGCTCCAGAAAGAGTGGGCAGAAAAATGCAAGGAAATATCTTCATATGTGAGAAACAGAAACAAGGGTACTTTGGAAACGGATGGCACGATTAAAAAGATGCTGGCTAAAATAATATACCCGCTCACCAAGTATATGTTTTTCAGTCGCTATCAAGAGCTGGCAAGGTCAAATTCCGATGACTTGGATACACTGGTTCAGCTTGCGGATAAATCATTTATAATTAATGAAGAATGCAACGGTTGCGGCACATGCGCCAAGGTATGCCCCGTAAAAAACATCAATATTGAGGCAAAAAGACCAGTCTGGCAACACCACTGCGAAACATGTTTGGCTTGTTATCATTGGTGCCCTAATGATGCCATTGAGGGAGAGATCGTAGCATATAATAAAAAGGAGCATCACCCTCACATAAAATTGAAGGATATGATTATCCAATAACGAGAAAAACCACCAACCAAACATAGATTTGAAGGAAATGATTGCCCAATAACAAGAGAATATATTTTTTAATACCAAACGCAGAAAAAATGGTAAAATTGAAAAAAACACTAAAATGAAAGAAGACTCCTCTCTTTTTAATCTCTTTTATCCCAGAAGAAAGCCTTCTTTTTCAGTTCTGGTTTGGGTGGAAATTTCACCTTCTTATAGCGAAACATCCATTTTGAGAGGTCTTTTTTACCTACCCACCATTTACTCTTTTTCAACTCGGATTTTGTGGGTATCCATTCTTGCCATTTCTCTGGGAGCCAATCTTGCTGGTAATACAGCATTAATTTCGTGAGATATTCTAACTTTTCCTCATCCTCAATCCATTTCGCCATCGGATCGTGTTTCATGGCCTTAATCACTAAATCTATATCGTTGCCCAATGCCGCATCCACAGTTAATCGATGTTGCTCAGCGTGCGGTCTCACTAAATCGGCGACATTGTCAGGTAAATGAACGGTTCCCACCGGCACCATTTTTCCATCTTTAAACCTTCCAGGAACTTCCACTACACAATCATCCGGAAGTTCGGGTACTGTCCCATTGTTCATGAGGTTCACTACATGCTGTTTAGGATTATTGTCCCGCCAATCAAGAGTCATTTCCATGGCATGTTCTCCTTTCTTCCGCGGTCCAGGTACGGGAGCAATTCCCTTCGCCATAGCCTTAAACCCCCAATACGAGGTTCTCCGATTAAACCCTAAACCCCACACATTTCGAATGACAGGAAAACTCCAATGAGGGCACTGAATTTCGTGGTTGAAATAGTTATAATAATCCGGTAAAAATTCGGCCACATGCCGGGAGCCCGGATAGGGAAACCAATTATGTTTATCAAGCAAATAAAAGTTAAATCCTCTTCCGCCTATGTTTTTATACATCGCATCCATAGCCTTTTCCCGTAAAGCTGGGTAAAGGTCTTGGCCCCCATATTCAACCTTGGTAAACCATGCAAAATGATTTACCCCTGCATATTCTACATCAAAATCCCATCGGCTAGGGACATTGAGAGACATCATTTTATTGGCAAATTTATGCATGGCGTTTAATCCACCAAATAATTCATGACACAATCCAATGTATTCAATATCGGGTGCAACGGTTTTGGCCGCCATCACAATAGTGGCCTGGGGATTAGTATAATTAAGCAGAGGCGCGTTTGGACAGAGTTCCTTCATATCCTTGGCAATTTCCGCAACCACAGGGTTGGTTCTTAAACCCCGAAAGAGACCTCCAGGTCCAACCGTATCTCCCGTGTTTTGGGGAATTCCGAACTTAATGGGCAAATAATTGTCATACCATTCGGCGGCTTGGATACCCACACTAATCGATTTATATACAAAATCGGCATTCTCAAGCACATGCCGACGATTTGACGAGCTGGTAACTTTTATCTCATTTTCATCATAACCTATTTTCTTTGATCCCTTTTTCACCATTCTTTTAAGGATCTTAGTCATAATCTTCAGCGATTTCTCATTTACATCGCAGAGAGCAACTTCCATCGGAAGTAACTCGGTAGCATTGATAATATTACGAAAGAAACCTAACGAGAAGCGAAAAGATCCCGCTCCAATATAGGCCAGCTTAAAACGTTCCATAATATTTCAAAAAAAACACCACCCCATTTTAAGTTTAATCTAACTTAGGGAAGTGCGGATTTTTATCAATTGTGAGAAATCAAAAGGGACATAATGAGATTTCAGTTCAAATTGTGATTTCACATATTGATCACATATGCCAAAGAATCACAAAAATATTTATAGTGATTGATCACATATACCAAGTAGATATACTCAAGTTATTATGACCTTATCTTAAATTATTTTATTTTTTAACTACTCAATGATAATTTTATCAGAAAAAAGAAGTGAATACATTGGTTCAAAAATCTGCAAAAAGTTCGGCATCGAATGAAATAAGCACCCCGAGAAGTGATATAGTATATACTGGGGAACATCATAAACCTAGCGAAAAACTAAAAATATTCAACATTCAGAGAACATGTGTCTATGATGGACCCGGAGTACGGACCACAATTTTCTTTCAAGGATGCGGTTTAAGATGTTTATGGTGTCAAAATCCCGAAGGGCAATCCTTCCATCAAAAGGAAGGACAATCCGCGGAGATAAAGGATTATTCAGTAGACGAGATTATGGAAGTCGTTTTGCGAGACAAAAAGTATTACTTCTCCACAGAGGGTGGAGTCACACTAAGCGGAGGAGATCCTCTTCTTCAAAACCCAGAAAGTTTAATCAGATTACTAAAAGAATTAAAAAAGACCGGTAAACCAATCATTCTGGTATTGTTTAATGGTCGTCCGCTGGATCTTTCATGGGAAACGAAAAATCTTGATGCCATTGTTGAAGCCTGGTATCCGGGAACTATGTCGGGACATGCCGTTGCCGATGTGC
>CAZEPC010000015.1:0-27402 GCA_964513765.1 uncultured archaeon | reverse complement strand
CTAAAACAAACTAAATTTAATTTAGAAGAAGCTAATGCAAAAATTAGACAAAAATAAGAACTTCGAGAAGACTGATGTGTGCATTATAGGAGGAGGTATCGCAGGAAATTACTTGGCATGCAAGCTCCGAAATTTAAATATTCCTTGTATTGTGATTGAAAAATACGAATCATTTGAGGCCCGTCCCCTTCAGTGCGCAGGGATTGTATCCCAAAAATTGCTGGACTTAGTTTCCTTTCCATCGGATTTGGTGTTAAACAGGGTACATGTGGCGCAGATTGTTGCCCCCAATTTGGAAAAAATCAATATGAAAGGAGATGAAAGACCAGTGGTCATTGATCGTGTGGGCTTTGATACTTATTTCGGGAAAAAGGCACGAGAAATGGGTGCAAGATATTATTTTGATGAAAAATATGAATCCCATTGGGCAATATCCAAAGGAACATACAAAAACCGGGCATTAGTGAAAACATCGAAAAGAATGATCCTCTGTAATATCTGCGTGGGTGCGGATGGACCCTTCTCAAAAGTTGCCCAGCGATTCGATATTAAAAACGATTATATTCCAGCGGCTCAAGCCCGGGTTAGATACGATTACGATCAAGATATGTCTTCTATGTACTTTCATCCCCGCTGGAAAGAGCTCTTTGGTTATATTGTTCCCGAGGGTGGTAATGGGATCTGCCGGGTAGGTATCGCAACCAAGAAAAAACCCAATGTTGCCTTCAAAAAATTTTTGGCGCTATTGGGAATTTCACAATCCCAAATTGTATCTCGCCAAGGCGGGGTGATACCTTATGGGTTTCCTAAAGAAATTGCGTTTAATAACACTGTGTTAATTGGGGATAGTGCCTCAATGGTAAAGGCCACGACGGGAGGTGGCATTGTAATGCTCATCTCTGCGGCAAATATTTTGGCACCCGCCATTCAAAAATCACTCGCAATGAATGATTTTTCTCGCGGGACACTTGCTAAATACTATCAACACAAAGTAAAGCGAGGTCATATTGGATTATCTCTTAAAATTCATTATTTCGTTCGCCTCTTGTTGGCCAGGTTGAAAAAATATGATTTCCGCTATTTCTTTAAAATATATGAAGAAACCAGTATTAAGGAGGATATTGCAAAATACGCGGACATGGACTTTCCCATCCATCTGGCCGAAAGACTGCTAAGGAATAAATATTTTATCCGATTTTTAATTCATCTAGGTTTCCGAAACTTAAATCTAATTCCCAAATTTATACATGATATCGTGCTATGATAGCCTTATCATAGGGAAGTCGATTTTCTCTTGCGTAAAGACCTAATTTTTAGAAAACCAAGCTTTTTTAATTGGGATCCAATGCCATGACCTGGGTGTATGCATCTAAGCACATTAGTTCGTTATTTTGAGTAGTAGTAATAATAGTAGTAGTGGTAGTAGTAATTAAAATAATAGTTAAATTTAGAGAAAAGAATAAAAAAATAGGGAGTTTTCCAAATTACCGTGAATTTCTCCCTATGAAGTAATAACATTATTAGATCTTATTTGATTTACTTAGAAGAAACCTAGACCGCTGTGTGGCATCAAACCGAAGAGGGTGATAAACATCTCTGCGGTTAATGACATTACACAGATTAACGTGTTGATTGCTGGTCCTGCAGTATCTTTGAATGGATCTCCAACGGTGTCTCCGGTGATGCTTGCTGCATGAGCAAGGGTACCTTTTCCACCTAGATGTCCATCTTCAATATATTTCTTTGCATTATCCCAAGCACCACCAGCATTAGACATGAGGAGGGCAAACACAAATCCGGATAAGATACTTCCAGCTAAGAATGCTGATAATCCCGGAATACCCATAAAAAGTCCAACGAGTAATGGAGCTCCAATAGAGAGTAAACTTGGAATGACTAAAGCTTTAAGTGATCCTTTGGTTGCAATGTCAATACATCGTTCAAAGTCCGCGGCCACCTCTCCTTTCAAGATTCCTGGTTCTTCTTCAAATTGGCGTCGAATTTCTTTGACCATAATTTGTGCGTTTTTATCTACGCTGAAGATTAAGATTGCGGAATAGATACAAGGTACTGCGACACCTAAGATAAGCCCGATCATGATCCCTGGTTGTTGGATATCTAATGAAATTACTTCATCATCAGGGATAATCTCATGTCCGCTCTGTACGAAAGAGTAGAGGAGTGCGAGGACCGTAAGTGCGGCTGCACCGATTGCAAATCCTTTGGTGATTGCCTTGGCAGTATTTCCTGCTGAATCCAATCTATCGCACACTGCGATAACTTCTTCATCAAGACCGCCTTGTTCTGCAATACCTCGAGCATTATCGACCACTGGCCCGTATGCATCATTAGATACAATAGTTCCTACAATGGCAAGCATACCTACGGAAGCCATGGCTACACCATAGACTCCATCAAGTGCATATGCAACACCCATTGCGATTGCAATTCCGATAACTGGTGGACCAATGCTCATTAATCCGTATGAAAAACCAGTCAAGATGTTTAATGCATGTCCTTGTTCTGAGGATTCTGCAATTGCTTGGGTTGGTTTCTTTCGATCGTCTGTATAATAGTCTGTGGTAATTCCGATAACTAAACCGCATAACACACCAAAAACTGCTGCGCCGTAGGTCTTCCATAATCTTGTTGCAGAAACTGCATCAGGAGATGTAAATTGTACAATGACTGTAACAATTGCGGCAGTACCGATGAATAATCCCGTGGCGAGGTAAGTACCTCGATTGAGGGCATCGTTTGGATCTTCTTTCTTGGCATTTACAATAAGATATATTCCAATTAAAGATGCAAATAATCCGGCCGCACTGATAATCAATGGGAATGCCGAAAATGTGTGCTCTCCGTAGATATTAAGACCTAAGAGCATTGTTGCGATTAAAGAGGCAACATAACTGTCGAATAAGTCTGCTCCCATACCTGCAATATCTCCCACATTGTCACCGACATTGTCGGCAACTGCTGCTGGGTTTCGGGGATCATCTTCTGGTAATGATTGTTCAATTTTTCCTACGATATCTGCTGCAACATCTGCGGTCTTGGTATAAATACCTCCACCCGCTTTTGCGAATAACGCAATTGAGGAAGCACCAAATGAAAAGCCTAACACGACTCTTGGATTGCTGGTGAAATAGTAAAGTGCCCAAACGCCTCCGAGTGCTGCCCCAGTAACTAAAAGACCCATAACACAACCTGCATAGAAGGATACATTGAATGCATCATTCATTCCCAAGTCACGATCTTCCTTGTTTGCTGCGGCGGCAGTCTTTGCGTTTGCATCTACACCTACTTTCATTCCGAGCCAACCCGCCCATCCCGATGCGACACTTCCTAAAATATAGGAGATGACCATGAGCCATCCAGGTACTTGAGGGATGTATTCCGTAGGTGCATCATAAGAATAGGTGATGCCTACAAGTACGGATAACCCAGCAACGAAATACGCTAAGGTCGTATATTGGCGCTTAATAAACGCATCTGCACCGTTCTTAATGTAACCTTGAACGATAACCATTTGTTCGTTACCCGGATCGGCTTTATCTACTCCTTTTTTGATATAGAAAGCTGCTACGATTGAGACAACAGCTGCTACAAAGACAATCCAAAGTGAACCAACTTCTGTTAATATTTCTGATAACATTTTAAATTCTACCTTTTTTGATAATGGTATAACGTTTTATTCCATTTTATCAATATTTGTCGGTTTTATGTTTCATCGACTTCAAGCTAATTTCAATAAAATCGAAAGTTAAAACCTTCAAACCTTATATTGGTGAGTAAAGTTTAGTTTCATCCAATTTAAGGATAATTTTTTTTAATTTGTAAAAAAGAATGAAAAGATTTTTCAAAAATCAATAATTTCATAAATGAAACAACAATCTTTTGATATTAATGGGCTATTATTTTAGGTTGTTAACTAATAAGCATTAGTAAATATAGGAGATGGATTTAGAGATGTCCCAAAGTTCTGAAAAAAAAACCGTAAAGTGCTCTCAATGTAATAATGATACCACAATGGCTTGTCATGGATGTAAAAAACCCATTTGTAATCGACATTCTCATATAATTCGCAGGGCAGTATATTGCTTTGACTGTTTCCAAGAACAAAAGAAAAAGGGACTAATAAAATCATGGGGGATGATATTAGTGCTGGGAGGAATTGCTCTGGCTGTGTTCTTTCTGATTTAAATCTTTTTCATCTTGTTTATTATATTTATTATTTTTCTCTATATCCCTCTAAATCCAAGTAGTTAGTAAAACTCCAGGTATTTTTGGAAAAAGGAGTCAAGCTGCTTCTCTAAGGTCGGTAATACCTTATCTATGTTATCCTGAACAAGAGGGATTATCATCTCTATTATCGTGTTTTTTAGCATGAGGATGTGCTTATCCCTCTTGGAGCGTTCTAACATGGCGAATTTTTGGATGGGGATTTCGGTTTTATCCCGGTATTCCTTGAATGCTCTAAGTAAGATCTTTCTCAAGGCTACGCGGGGAAACATTAATTTTGGGTAAAGATCTTTCATCATATTTTTCAAGATTGCCCTTTCCGAAAGGGAAGCCGAAAATTCCTCAATCTCCTCCTCCAAGGAATGAAACTTTTCTTGATCAATATTTGAATCCTCGATTTCAATATGTTCCTCTTGTATTGTTCTTTCCCTTTCATCACTTGCGGTACTGTTCTGTGGTGAAGATCTTCCCGATATTTTTGATTTAAGGAATTGAATAAGTGTAGTTAATCCCATGTTGAGTTGTTCTCCTTTTTTGTTATGATAACTAACTAAATAATTATTTTTCAGCTTTTATTATTGAATAAATAGTAAAAAAATACCATGAAAATTAAATTTTTAACTTACTACAAATAATATCGTTCAAATTAATTTTTCAATTTCCTTTTCAATCAAGGCAACACATCTTGCGGAAAATTCCGTATTCCCGTAAATTTCGCTTAAATATTTTATAAAAACCAGATTATAGAGCAATGAAAAGTTTTCATTGCCTTGTTTATCCAGAGTTTGAAGCTTTTTTAAATTACGTGAGCTTATATTCTTATTTTTAAGGTCTCTATAGGTTTCTTGAATGATATTCCATACATTTTCCCCATAAATTAACTGACGCAATTTTTCCAAAGTTTTTGTGATCACAAGATAATAAATCATGACCTCTGATGATCCAACCTCATTCATTTCCTTAATATTATTAACCAAGTTATCTTTAATGGATGAAATATTCACCCTAAACTTTTTTTCAATTTGATCCAAAAATGTTCCATATTGTTCATTGTAAATGTATGTAAAATAATCATCGAGATCGAGAATGAATTTTTTTAACAAAGCCTCCAAGCCGGGGATTTCTATAAAATCCTTTACATCCCTTCCCATGAGCATGTCCTCACCTTGTCCTCTCACCACTAAAGAATAAACCCCTAATTTGAGCATCTCATTCTGGATCTTGGCCATATTTTCTCGCTCTTTAACTTTTTGTTTCGATTTAAAACTTTATTTGATTATGATAAAGCCTTGAATTGAAGAAGGATATCTATTTAATAAGAGGCGATTGGATATAAAAAATTGTCTATTTCTTTATTGTTCCTCAAGGAAAGTGAAATTATCTATTTAAAGCAAAAGGGAATGTATAAATATATAGGGATCCCAAAATTGCCAACACACATTCTATCTAAAGATGAAATCCTTAAGGAAATCTCAAAGTGCATCAAATGTGGAAAATGCGAGGAAAATTGCTCGATTTTTCTCACATTGGGAAAAAACTCCGCGTGGAACAAACTAGAATTGATTAAACGGTTCATTAAAGGAGAAGAACTTGAAAAAGAAGAAATTGAATCCATCTTCACTTGTACGAAATGTGAAGCATGCGAGTCCATCTGTCCCGCCAAAATCCCGTTAATGGCTATATTTGATTGGGCCCGAAATGCTTTTGTGGAAAAATACAATTTCATTAATCCAAAACAGCCTGTGATCATCAAGAATATACTTTCCCATGAAAATCCATTTGGGCGAGAAGGTGACCGGTTTCAAAATATATGTGAGAGGGAGATTGTTAAAAAATATATTAGACCCGAAAAAACGGGGCACCCTAAAGAGAATATGGATATTAACCGAAATATAGAGAAAAATCAGAAAACTCTCTTGCATCTGGGCTGTATGCTTAATTATCGTATCCCTCAAATGGCGTTCGATCTAATTGAAATTTTAGATAAACTCCAAATTGATTTTATCTTAGATCCGGCGGAAATGTGCTGCGGTTATTATGTGTGGAATTGCGGAGATCATCAATCGGCCAGTAAAGTTATTGAAAAGCACTCAAAGCGATTAGAAAAATACGATAAAATTATTTGTGCGTGTGCGGGCTGTTATACGTTTTTCCGATCTCATTATCCCTCCGAACTAAAATTTGTGCATGCGATTGAGGTCATAAGTGAAAAAATTCACTCCTTTTTGGAAATTCAATCTGATAGAATTCTGAAACAGGTTAAAGAGTCTAATCGGCTTAAACGAGGTGTTTTTCATGACTCTTGCCATTTGACCCGCCCTTGGGGCATAACCGAACCGCCCCGTTCTATCTTGAATTCGTTGGGTTATGAACACGTTCAAGATTTTCCTCGCGCCAAGGAATCCAATCTATGTTGCGGAGCGGATGGAGGTATGCGGTTTATCAATAAAAAGCTGGCGATTAAGATTGGGAAGAATCGGGTCAAAGAAGCATCAGAAATATCGGATTCTCTCTTGACCCTTTGTCCGTTTTGCATTTTTAATTTCAATGATGCCAAGGGGGATGATTTTCATTCCTTTAATATTGATTCTCTCTATCGGGAGATCAGAGAGTCCCTTGCTAGATTTGAATAATTATCCCTATCTTACACTAAAGATTGCAAAACTTTTAATATGGCGAAATTCCGACGAAAATTAACGGGTTATTAAAAATAAACGCAATCTTTTTTGAATTTGCGATATTATTTCATTTTTGAATATAGCATGGTCACGATCGATAGTTTAATGAATGAGCGTGAGGCCGTTTTAGTCCTTAATAATGGCCAAGTCTTTCACGGTGTTGGATTTGGTGCGACTAAAAAGGTATTCGGCGAATTTGTGTTTACTACTTTTACTGCTGCCGGATATTATTGTGCTCTCACGGATCCTTCCAACCAAGGACAGATTTATACACTGACATACCCTCTCATTGGAAATTACGGGGTTCCTCCTTGGGAAAAGGATGAATATGGCATTTATAAATATTTTGAATCCTCCAGCATTAAATGCGCTGGATTCATTGTACATGAGGCATGTAAAGAACCCTCGCATTATGAATCAGAAAAAACACTGGACCAATTTCTGGCCGAAGAAGGTATCCCTGGAATTGAAAGGGTCGATACCAGGGAAATAACAAAAATTTTCCGGTCTGAGGGTGTGCAAGTTGGAATGATCCAGGTGTTTGAAGAGGGAGAAACACCTCCGAGCGATGAAGAATTAATTGAAGAAGTAAAGAGGGCAAAAGATCCAAACCTCCGGCATTTGGCCAGCGAGGTATCTACAAAAAAAGTCAAAACATACAGTCCAGAGGATCCCATCGGGACCGTGGTGGCTGTTGATTTCGGGATTAAAAATAACATTCTTCGGAATATAGTTAGACGAAAAATGAAGGTCATTCTCGTACCCTATAATTATTCTTATAAGCAAATAATGGAATACGATCCGGACGGAATTTTACTAAGCAACGGTCCCGGGGACCCTAAAAAATGTATCGAGGCAATAGATCTCACTAAGCAATTAATTGATGAAGAATTTCCCACTATGGGCATCTGTCTCGGAAATCAAATTCTCGGGCTTGCTGCGGGGGCCGATACCTATAAATTAAAATACGGCCATCGGGGCGGAAATAAGCCTGTGATTGATCTTAGGTCGGGGAGTGGTTATATTACCAGCCAGAATCACGGATACGCGGTTGATGTGGAGGGCTTAAAAAAATCGGGGTTTGAGGAGATGCTGGTTAATGCGGATGATGATACAAATGAAGGCATATACCACAAAAAGAAACCGATTTTTGCGGTACAATTTCATCCCGAAGCCTATCCGGGGCCCGAAGATACTCAATACTTGTTTGATGATTTCATGAAGAATATGGGATTTGAAAAAGAGCAATATCATACAGAGGAGGATGAAGACTAATGCCACTTGATAAATCAATAAAAAAGGCACTTGTATTAGGATCCGGTGCAATTAGAATTGGGCAAGCGGGAGAATTCGATTATTCCGGTTCCCAAGTTCTTAAAGCACTGAAAGAAGAAGGAATTTATACCATACTTATTAACCCGAACGTAGCAACCATCCAAACCGATCCTCAACTTTCGGATAAGGTCTATTTACTTCCTGTGACTCCCGAGTTTGTAGAGGATGTTATTAAAAAAGAAAAGCCAGATGGTATTTTGCTGGCGTTTGGTGGACAAACTGCACTTAATGTGGGAGTTGAATTGAAAGAAAGAGGAATCTTGGAAAAATATGGGGTAAAAGTTTTAGGAACTCCAGTAAAGGCCATCCAAGATACGGAAGACCGCGACTTATTCCGATTTTCCATGATGGAATGTGATGTTGGCATCTGTAAATCCCAAGTGGCTACCACTAAAGAAAAAGCATGGGAAATTGCACAAGATATTGGATTTCCTCTCATGATTCGTGTCGCATTTACTTTAGGCGGGCAAGGATCTGGAATTGCTCACGACAAAGAGGAATTCGATAGACTTGTGGATAGGGCACTTGCCCAATCTAAAATTAGCCAAATTTTAGTGGAGGAGTACGTGGGCGGATGGAAAGAAATAGAATATGAAGTTGTGAGAGATGCAGAGGGTAATACAATTACCGTATGTAATATGGAGAACTTTGATCCATGCGGAATCCATACGGGAGAGTCCATAGTAATTGCCCCAAGTCAAACTTTAACTAATGAAGAGTACCAAATGCTCAGATCTGCCTCCATAAGGGCTATTAGACATTTGGGTATAATTGGAGAGTGTAATATCCAATATGCACTACATCCTGAATCAAAACGGTTTGTTGCAATTGAGGTTAATGCCCGTTTGAGCCGAAGTTCTGCTCTGGCAAGTAAAGCAACCGGTTATCCGCTTGCATATGTTGCCGCAAAGCTTTCCCTGGGATACAACCTGTTGGAATTGAAAAACATGGTCACGAATATCACGACCGCGTGTTTTGAACCCGCATTGGACTACGTTGCCCTTAAAATTCCGCGATGGAATATGGAAAAGTTTAGAAGGGTTTCCCGCAGGATCGGCACCCAAATGAAAAGTGTTGGGGAGGTCATGGGAATTGGAAGAACTTTTGAAGAATCCTTCCAAAAAGCAATCCGGATGCTTAATATCGGAATGCGTGGTGCAACCTTGAATGATCAAGAAGAAGAATGGAATGATATCCCCCTCGATAAGCTCAAATATGAATTGAGCCATCCGACCGATATCCGGTTTCTTTTATTGGCAATAGCCATTAAGAGAGGGATTACGGTTGATGAATTGTTTGCTCTCACCAAAATCGATAAATGGTTTCTCCATAAGATAAAGCACATCGTGGAGATCGAAAGTATGCTTAACGAAATCGATATTCTTTCCGATGAAGATGTTCAGCAAAAACTTATCGGATATGCAAAACGATACGGATTCTCGGACGGACAAATCTGTCGATGTATGGGAACCGATTCTCATACCATTAGGAGATTCAGACATACGCACGGAATCCAGCCGGTCACAAAGCAAATCGATACTTTAGCCGCAGAATGGCCTGCTCAGACCAACTATCTCTACCTTTCATATGGTGGAACCTATGATGATATTGATTATCCTGCACAAGAAGGGAAATTTCAACAAGAGCCCGGAAAGAAAAAAGTGATTGTACTTGGTTCGGGTGTATATCGAATAGGGTCATCTGTCGAATTTGATTGGGGCTGTGTGAATATGGCATGGGCACTTAAAGATATGGGTGTGGATGATGTAATAATGATTAATTATAATCCAGAAACCGTGAGCACCGATTATGATGTGAGTAATAAACTCTATTTTGAGGAATTAAGCGCGGAAAGAGTGCTGGATATATGTCATAAAGAATATGCAAATGGAATTGTGGTAAGTGTGGGTGGTCAAATTGCCAATAACCTAACCGCCGAATTTAATAAGTACCAAAATCTTTATCGTTCTGCAGGAATCAATATTTTGGGAACAGAGGCTAAGAACATTGAAAAAGCGGAAAATCGAAGGGATTTCAGCCATTTGATGGATCAGCTGAAGATAAAGCAACCCGAGTGGGAAGAATTACAATCCATGGACGATGCGATGAAGTTTGCTGACGATGTAGGGTACCCAGTTTTAGTAAGGCCCTCATTTGTGCTTTCAGGTGCGGCAATGCGTGTTGCAGCCAACGAAGATGAATTGAAAGAATTTCTCGAACTGGCCGCGATAGTTTCCAAAGATAACCCGGTAGTTATTACCAAATTCTTTACTGGTGCCCGAGAAGTGGAATGCGACGGGGTTGGAGATGGCGAGAACGTTTTTATCGGGGCTGTGGTTGAACACATAGAAAATGCCGGGGTTCATAGCGGTGATGCCACCATGAGCATACCGGCACCGACCGTGAAGCATAAAATTTGGGAAAGGATTCAGCATATTACCCGTAAGATTGCTTTGGCTCTGCAGGTAAAGGGTCCCTTTAACATCCAATATCTAGTCAAGCACGATGAGATCTATGTTATCGAAATGAATCTCAGGTCTTCACGAAGTATGCCTTATGTGAGCAAGACTATTGGGGTAAATCTTATCAAGCTTGCGGCTCATGTTATTATGGGCGGAAAAATACCACAAGAATTACTGAAACACGGAATGCCTCCTTATGATGCTATAAAAGTGCCTCAATTTTCATTCATGAGGTTAGAAGGTGCAGATCCAATTCTCAGCGTGGAGATGATGAGTACGGGTGAGGTTGCATGTATTGGTGAAGATTTTCCGGACGCCTTGGTTAAATCATTAATGGCTGCCGATTTTGAGGTGCCTTTGGATATGGGTAATATACTTATTACTGTGGCAGGAAAATTGCAAAAGAAACTTGTCCCGATTGCGAAGAAATTGGATAATATGGGCGCAAAAATCTTTGCAACAGAACACACTGCCGATGTCTTTAAAGACGCGGATATCGACACTACCGTTCTTCATAAGGTCAGCGAAAAGGATAAAAAGCCCAATATTATGGATTATATCTTGGATAGGGACATGGATTTGGTTATTAATATCCCCCTTGCGGCTAAAGATTCCCAAGTTTATGAAGATGAGTATCTGATTAGAAGAAAAGCCGTGGAATTTAATATCCCAGTGGTCACTAATTTACAACTCGCAACTGAACTTGTTTATGCTTTAAGCGAACTCAGAGAAAAGGGAATAGTGGATCTGGATTCCTACCATGAAAATATCTCCATTAAAGATTTAGAGGGATATCATAAGTTAAATGAATTTAAAAGGTATTGGTAATTGAAATAAAACTCCTTCACTTGATATATGGGAAGGGATCACCCTTTTTTACTTTTTTCTTAACTTTTTTAGCTTATAATCAAGGATCCTTTTAATCAAAGGATTTCTTGTATCATTTATGATCAGTACGAATGGAGAAGAGCAAATTCGATTTGGGTCCGTTGGTTTGGGAAGATTGGGGTATAAACATGCGGAGAATCTCGCATTTAGAATTCCAAATGCCCACCTCGTTTGTGTATGTGATATAGATGAGGCGAAACTAAAAGAGGTCCAACCATTATGGAATTTAGAATCAACCTATACAGATTTTAAGAAAATGATTGATGATGCACAAATTGATGCGGTTCTTATCGCTTCTCCTTCTGCATTCCATTGTGAGCAAATTGAATATGCGTTAGATCATAGTCTGCACGTATTTTGTGAAAAACCTTTAGGAACAACTCTTGAAGAATGTAAGGTTGCGGAAAAAGCGGTTGAAGCCCACCCCGAACTTATTTTTATGTTGGGGTTTATGAGACGGTATGATCCATCATATCAATATGTAAAATCTGCCATTAAAAAAGGGAAAATCGGTCGTCCAATCTTATTTCGGGGGTATTCTGTAGATCCCGAATCGGCAATTGAAGATGCCATCCAGTATGCACCCCATTCTGCAGGCCAGTTCATGGATATGGCAATTCACGATATTGATCTCGCGCGCTGGTATATCGGATGTGAACCCAAAGAGGTTTATGCGATTGGAGGATGTTATGCCCATCACGAATTCGGTGAATATGGGGATGGAGATAATGTGGGGGCTTTGATGAAGTTTGAAGATGGAACTATGGCGTTTTTGTATGCTGGGAGAACTGCCCCTCACGGATACAATGTAGAGACCGAAATTGTGGGTACAAAAGCGACCTTGCGGGTGGGTTCGGTTCCTCAATCAAATTTAGTGGAGATCATTGATGATTCTGGGGTCAGAAAACAATGCTCTCAAGATTTTATTGAACGCTTTAATGAGGCTTATATTAATGAGATTAAGAAATTCTTTGATTGCATTAAAAATAATAAACAACCCGGTATCACGGTTTATGATGGAACGAAAGCCACGGAGATTGCTTATGCCGCTACGGAATCCTTTAAGAAAGCAAAACTCATAAAATTGGAAAAAAATTGAGTTGGAATTCAATTATCTTTCGATTATCTTTCGATTATTCTGAAGAGATACGAAGTTTTATTATTGCTTTGGGTTCCAGTATCCTGAATGTGAAGGATTCGGAGATAAACAATTGCACTCCTTGATGATCATGATTTTCATAACCAATGTCATAATCATGTCCCAAAATCAATTCAAAATCTCCGCCTCTCGCTGAGACTAAAAATGCTCCCTTAATATTATCAGAGAATACTATGCTTCCGTTAGTTATGCCTGACACATGCTTTCGAAGTGGATATCCTTTGAATCCTTTAAGAAGGTTTTGCCACACATCGGGATTTATTACTAACAAATAAGGACCGCCAATTCCATCATTTTGGAAGGTTGTAACTGCCTGGTTAATGCTCGCCAGGAGGTCTTCGCAAGTTTTCTTACACGATATTATTCTTTCCTTTGTGCTTGGGACTAACCCTTCAATATTGGCATTCTCAACTCCATGGAATATCGCATTATCCTCAAAATCGGCGATTTTTGATACTGCTTCCTCTAATGGTGCTAAATCAATATCTTTGGCACCCCTTTCGATATTATCTAACTCCCAAATATCCAGAGTAAAAGATTTTCGGGCTTCAATTAGTGGTAAAACCTTATGTACTCCATACATCACATCATCTTCATCCTGATTTTCCGGGATGTGTAATCTTCCTTCTATTTCTGCACCGTGGTCCATTCCTTTTGGTTCGCTTACATCCACAAATCGCCTAGCGGCCAACTTAATTTTCAATATGTCTGAAGCAAGGTCTTCTATCTCTTCCCACGCTTTATCCGTGATTGGTGCTAAATTTCGTTTTAATATATCCATTTTCATTCCTCTTGTGTAATTTTTTATTTTCTTTTCAATTATGTTGCTGTTATTTTTAAAAAAAGAGACTTTTTTTTCTATTTACTATTCTTTCAGACTTCCAATATGCAATTTCGACTGACTTTTACTATGATTGTCCCCATTCTCTCCTTCAGCCTCCTCTTCAACATCCAAGATTGACTTCTCCGTGAAGAAGTAGGTTTTCATTTCTTCATCCCATTTATCCATATTTCTCCGAAGCCACTCTAACACCATCGTTGCATGTTCAATTTCTTCATCTCTATTATGTTCGAGAACTCCTTTTAGGGATTCATCTGTAGTGGTGACTACTCTTTGGTGATACCAATCTACTGCCTCAATTTCTTCCTTTAAACTATTCAATGCCCTATGGATATCTCTATCCTTAGGTTCAATTTCATCAACTGGTTCGTGATATGCCATAATTCGTTCGTATCACTTGGAGAAACAGAGCTTAAAAAAGTTTAACCTTAGAAAATATAGACCAATCTAATCTGGAGTTAAGGCAAATAAGATCATATTTTTTATTTTATAATCTCCTTTAATCCATATGAATCAAAAGGAACCATATGCACATAGCTCAGATGTAAAAAATTACATAAAAAACTTATCTAAAACCAGAAAAGCACTGTGGATTGGCTTGCCTCTCTTGGCCTCTGCATTAATCATAACCGTCCTTATTCTATTTTTCCAATTTCATGGTATGACAGCAATGTATCAATGGGTTGATATTGTTCAAGTTATTGTTATTTTTGTTGGTATTTTTGCTGGATTTCTGATTGGTTTGCCATTTATTGATGCATACATTGCCAAAAACCCCCAGCGGATGCAATGGATAAAAGAGAAGACTAGTGGGATTCGATTTCCCTCAAGGGCTTTTTGGGCAATAACAACAATTGCTCTTTTAATTCCCATCTCTTTATTCTCTTGGGTTCAAGTATCGGGAGTTCAGAAGGGTAATAAAATGCCGCAATTGTTAATCTCGGATCAAACCGGAGAACATGGCATTCCAGATCTCGGGGTGGTATTCTGGACGGAGAATGAGATTCTAACCTCGATAACGTGGGGTTATGGATCAAATGAATATGTTATCGAAGAAAGCCAAAAGAAAAACTCTCACACATTTATGCTCACTGATCTCCCCCCCAATACCGAATGTTGGTATCGCATTAACCACGATTTTTATAATGACACGCTTTATAATTTCACCACCTCATCTAATGTTGACGAAACATTGAAAATTGCGATCTCTTCTGATTGTCATATTTCTGGAGAACGTTCTCACGAGGACAGTACCATAAATACACTTGATTCAATAACCGGCGAGGAAAATAATTTTGATTATTTCTTCGAGCTGGGCGATATTGTTGATTACGGATTTAGCGATAAAAACTGGCGGGACGCGATTGAATTGCTTTCCCCCTATACTTCACAAATGCCCACCAGAACCCTTATCGGAAACCATGATGCAATGATTAACGGGGCAGATTTCTATAAAGATTATTATTACCCCGACGACATGCCACTTGATACTGAATCTGGTTCAACTCCCTTATATCAACGGATTGATATTAATGGGATCCATTTCCTCTTGCTTGATCTGGAATGGGGGACGGCAGAAACCTATTTTGGTGCCCAAGAAACATGGTTAAAATCCCAATTAAATAAGATAAATCCAAACGATTGGACCATTGTAATGTCTCATTCCTTTTATTATGCCAAGGGAAGTTATTCGGAAGGAACTCCATGGTTTGATAATCCAGAAACCATTGAACATCTTGTCCCTCTGTTTGAACAAAATGATGTAGATATGGTATTTTCTGGTCATATCCATGATATGCAGCATCTGGTGAAAAATAATGTAAGTTATTCGATTGTGGGTGGAATGGGTGGTTATCATGATCCTGACCCGAACCAAGAATCGGAGGCAACCAGTCTTTATTTTGATAATGAGAATTTCGGATATGTTGATTTAGAAATAAACGGAGATAAAGCTGATCTTATTTACAGAAACGAAACAAGTGAAACATTATACAGCAGTACCCTTTATCGATAACGGCTTATGATTTTTTTAGTTTTTTATTTTTCTCTTTTTCTATAACATTTGTTCTTTTTTTATCCCATTTGTTTTTTCATACGGGAAAATTTTTAACTTCTCCCTTCATGATCTCTATATTAAAATGGATAAGAAGAAGAACAAACCAAAACAAAAGGAACCAAACAAAAAACAAAAATCAAATTATCTTTCCAAAAAACCAGAAACGGAATCGAAAAATGAGGGAGATTTCCTAAAAGATTTGGAGGATGGATTTGAAACAACCACGAATTTCGTTCAGAAAAAAATAATTGGAGAAGGATATCGCCAAATCTTCAAAGATATTGAAATAAGGAGGGGTGAGATTCTTCTTCTCTTGATTATTACCCTTTCTACAACCACACTCGGTGCAATCTCCCTCTATTATTCGGGAAACTTAATTAATACATCTGTATTTCTGGGTGGGGGTGGCTTAGCAGCTGGAATTATCATTGGTATAGCTTTGTCAGCTGTTCTTGTTGACCGTATTGAAAAGAAATTTCCCTTGCTTTCGGTTTTCTATATTGTTGGACCTATTTTGAATGGGGTCGGAATCATAATTCAGATATACACCGATGCACCCCTTATGCCCGTAATCATTTTCTCGGTCAATGCAATCATATTCACTTTTTGTCTCATTACTTCAATTGTATTATTCATAAATTATACTACTATGCTTGAACGAGGGAGGATAATTGCCTTAATATTAGTGCTAGACTTTCTTTATATCCTTGCAATTATTTTTCTTATAAGGGAAGATTTTTTGGCCGTTATACCTGGTGTTGTCCCTCTTTTGGGCTCCTATTATCTTTATCGAAAAAAAGATGAGGAAAAAACCTTTACCTATTTTACTTTGTTTGAATTACAAGATGCTGAAAAGGAAAATATCCGTAGTGATATAAGGGACCAAATGGGTGGAAAATATTTCTTTAAATTTCTTCTCAAGAACGATAAAGTTATCTTAAAGTATCTGGTGGTGATTTATACCATATCCATGCTCGTGGCTTTAATGGTGCCCAGTGAATTCTATAGTCTGGTTTTTCAGCAAATTGGGAGGGAATTTACAGTTCAAAGAGAATTTGTAATTGCTGGTCCCATATATCTTTCCGTTGGTGCATTCATTATAGGCTTGGTTTTTGATTTTTACGGAAGAAAAACCACTTTGTCTTTTCTTTTATTGGCCATTGGGGTTTCAAATTTTGTTTCGCTTTTTCAAACCGGTGAGCAATACTCGGTAAATCAATTATCTCTCATCATGGCGATCGTATTTTCCCTATTCCTCTCAATCTCACTCATCAATGGGGAATTGGGCCGGTCTGAATATTACGGCAGATTAATTACTTTATTTCTCATAATAATTGTAATGGGATTAGTTACAGGTGCTGTTATCAAAGACCAAGCAATTTCTGAGCTGATAACAATCTATCCCCAGATTGAAAATCGATTTTTCACAGAAATTCGGGATTTTATTTCCTCCATAATTTTTCTTGTATGTATTATTTCTCTGTTTATCATGTCAAATATTCAATCGACTGGCGCCGCCGAGGAACAAAACTGGCCAAGATCCCTTATTCATCTATATGTTATCCATAACAGCGGATTACTTTTGTATGAACGGAGCTTTAGGGGAGAATCATCGTTTGTTACGGCGGATTTAGTATCTGGGGGACTCATTGGGTTAACCTCTATGCTTCAGGAAATAACCAGAGAGACCCAAAAATTAAGAATTATTGATCATGGAAATAAAAAATTACTCTTTCAGTGGGATGAAAATGATCAAGTGGTATTTGTACTGGTGATCGAACGGGAATTGGTGATTTTGAGGCATAAACTCAGTCAATTCGTGCGGGCATTCCAGAAAAGATTTGAGGATAAACTTAAAAACTTTAAAGGAGTTAATACCCAAATATTTAAGGAAAAATGCGATGAATTGGTTGGATTGTTTTTCACGAGAAAATATTTGGAAATTATCCCAGGTATGGCTCAAAAATTAGGGAATAAATAAAGTGAATGAATAACAAAAAATTAAGGAAACAAATAATATAATAACTTATTAGAAGAATAAATAAAATAATTGGGATAATCAAATTATGCCAGAAAAACTAATCGTAGTAAAGATGGATAACCAATTGGGACCGAAGCCGCTTTTTCAATTTCCACCGGCGGAAGATTTCCTTCCCAAGGAAAAATTTCTCAAAATATGGGCACAACATGAAACCCAAAGTGAAGGAACTAAGTATATCCATTTCTTTGAAAAAGAGAAAGTGTTTATTTCACTTTCAAAAAAAAAGCAAAACAATGCCTATTTCATTGTTGTCGTGGCCAAGAAAAAAAAGAAAGACGATACCCGAATCATCCGGGAAGTATTAGAGAATGTGTCTGATGAATTAATCAATAATCTAGATGACCCGAATTTCACCCATATTCTGCACGAATCCTTTGACACTATTAAAAATTATGCCCAAATTGATGAATATGAAATGTTCTCCCGGTTATTTGAGGACAAAATCCGCATTACTATTTTAGATTTGCTTCAAGTGGGTACCATTTCCAAACGAGCTTTGAAAGAAAAGTTGAAAAAAAAATTCGGCTATACCACGATCAATTTAGAGCTTTTTCTCACCCCTTTTTTGAGGCTCAATCTTATCGAAGTAAAGGATATACACGGAATTAAGGGGGTAATATTCTTAAAAAACGATGTGTTTGTCTGTAAAATACCTCCGAAACAGCCTCCCTCAAATAAGGAGGTTAAGAAATCAACAATCAATATGTTTTCCAATCCTCAATTTGTCCCAATGGCCGATGTGAGATCTTTAGTTGCTCTCCTGCGAAAATTAGGTGTGAAAAAATTGATGGGGAAATTAGAAAAATCAAAAAATGGAATTTCCTATACTGATGCTATGAAAATCTTGGGGAATAATGAAGATGTTCTGGAAAATCTTCAGAGAAACAAATTTATCATGGTTATAGATAAAAAGAAAGTATTTTTACTCTCTAAGCTATCCTTCATTCGATTTGGTCCTGATTATGTCTTTCCCAAATTGGTTGATGGCTATTTTAAAAAGAATATTTCAGCCGATCAATTATTAATGGAAGTTCAAGTGGTCAATAAGGGCAGAAAGATAACTAAAAAGCAGAATAAATAAGAGAAGAAAGGAGATAAGTTTCTAAAATGAAAATCTTAAATGAATCAAGCTATAGAGACATTAACAAAAAATATCGCCATCTTCTAGAGGTAAGTATCCCTCCCACGAAAATGATTGAGAAGAATTTAGAATGGAAGGTCAGAGACGGCTTCCCTAATGGCGGGACTTTGATGGTGGGAGATCTTCGGGTTTTGAAAGACAAAACCTCTGTGTTAGAGATACATCCTTTTCCTGAGTGGGTTGTGCAAATATTTCAATATGGAATTGAAACAGGAGATACTTTTGCTATCGTCCCGAACTTTCCTAAAAAGGAAGTAGATGATATGAGGGATCTTCCTTGGTCTTTAAGGGTGGAGAAAATAGAAGCACTCTTGAATGATCTCGAACTTTCGGAATATCTCGCAGTCAAGTATCAAGACGGTGTATGTCTTAAAGTTCCCGCAAATATCCCCCACGAATTCATTCGTATAGCCGATAAAAACGAAAATGTTCCTTATTGTCAAGTCTTTGAACCTGATTTTAAGTCAATAGGGGAGGTTTTCCAAATCCAGCCGACTATGTTCTTCGAAATAAAGGAGACTCTTTCTATAACCCATTGAAAAAATACTATTTTAGATACTTTCTTGGTTTTCAATAAATATTCGGGCAAATGAAAAGAGATCCGCATTAATTTTTAATTGTTTGTAGCTTTTGAGTTTCTTTAATTTTGCTGGGATATCAAACTCTAAGTCCTCTAATTCCTTCTCCCATCTTTTCACCTCATTTTCATAGTATTCTACATCTTTTCGAATATTCTCAAAATATGCAAAACGTTTCTTTTTCTTTTTCTCGTTTTTTATTTTATTGGCATTTCTTATTTGTCGTTCGGTGGGGAGTTTGATCTTTTTAGCCCGGAGTTCGTTTCTGGCCCATTCAATATGGTCTTTTATGTATCGGGTTTTTTGCCTCTTGAGATTTTTGAGTTTTCGCTTCTTTTTAAGATACGCCTCCTTATTCTCTTCAACCAGATTTTTTGTTTTTTCTTGAATAAGGGGTTTAATATAATTCTGGGCTTTTTCGTAGAGTTCATGTAATTTCTCCTTGGATCCAGAACGAATGCTTTCTCTCTGGTCCATTTGCCTGTCCGGATCTTTTTTCTCTTCCATATTTTTCAGAGGTGGGTTAAGGATGGATGAAAAATTATGAGGTCTATAGATTAATTTGGATAACATTTTGAGGATATTTTTTTTATGGGAAATTATTATCGGAATAATCATTTTTTCAACAATAACCCCCAAGAATCTAACTTGAAATATGAACAGATATAGTGGTTTTTGTTGGTTTTTTATCTTGTGTAATATTTCCTTTTCTTGTTTGGGAAAGTTCACGGGATGGATATTAGAAAAATACTTTTTAATTTGGCTCCATTTGAGGGATATATTGCTTGAGAAACCTCCATAATTGTCATTTGTGGTGAGGTCCACCAATTTCATTAATAGTTCATGTCCCAGAGCAAAAAATTCATATTCATCGTTTTGCACCGCAAAATCAAAATCAAATAGTCCCTCATAGGACTTTTTCTTCAATAAGAGGTCGGATCTTAAACCCCCGGATACTTCCAGCATGTAGGTATTCGTATTCTCTCTTTCCTGGATTTCCATATTCAAAAGATGTGGATTGGATTTTGAAAATAACCGAAAATAATGTTTGAGATCTACATCGGAAATCATTTTTGGATTGATTACATCCTTTGAAATTCGCTGATATTGAAGGGATTTTTTATCCAAAATAAAATCATCCAATTGATCAAAAACTTCCTCTATCTTTTCTTGGGTTTCCCCTACCAATTCATCTACCTTAAATTTCGTGGGGACTTCGTCCTTTTTTAATACAATCTCGGTTATTTTCTTTTCCAAACTTCCTAAAATCGGTTCTAAATCACCAATTGATTCCTCAAATATTCTAATTCTTTCCGAAATCGCATTTATTATGGAGGATTCGACTGTATCGGCGATGAAGAAATTGTATATATATACATCTTTGGTTTGCCCGATCCGGTCAATTCTCCCGATCCTTTGCTCCAGTCGCATCGGATTCCAAGGGAGATCATAATTTATGATAATATGGCAGAACTGAAAGTTCCTTCCTTCCCCACCTATCTCGGTGGACATTAAGACTGTTCCCTTGGTTTTGAAATGATGAATATTTCTGTCTTTTTGAGATTCGGTCAAACTCCCATGAAATTCCGAGACATCAATGTGTTCCTCCCGTAAGAGTTCTGCCAAATAATAAAGGGTTTGTTTGAATTGGGTGAATATGATCATCTTTTCATCTGGATTATGCTGGAGAATTTTCTTCACAATTTTTACAAGCTTTTTAGCCTTTGAGTCTATTCCTAATTGATGTAATTTTTGAAGCTGGCTTAAAAACTTGCTTAAAATTTTAATATGCTTTTCAATATTGAATTCTGTGCTTCTCCGCTGTTCACCTATCTTAGATGATCGGTTACGAATCTCGTACTTTTCATCTAGGGTATAATCTTCCAACCCTTCATTAATATCAAGGCTGGAATCCTCGGCGGTCAATTCGTCCTCTAAATTCGCTCTGGTAGTGAGGTCCACAATTCTCTGCTTATTTTCATTTAAATATCTGATTCTTTTCTTTAAGGATTTGATGAGTGCGGGCGGAGAGCTTGTGAGAAGTTTTTGTAGAATAACCATCACAAATCCAACACCTGATTGTCCCGAGTAAAAGTTTTCGGAATAAATCTTAGCCAAATAGAGATGAATGTGATTATAAAGTTTGAGTTCCTTGTCGGTGAGGTGTACCTCCACAATACGCGGAACTCTTTTAATTTTACTGTCTGGAAACACATTCCTCCTTCTATTGCGAATCACAAATCTGCTCAGAAAGTGTTTATTTTCCACTTTATGTATGATCTTCTTTCTTACCTGCCCAAATTTAAGCTTATTTTCAAGGTATGACTCGGCATACCCCAAATTAAGAGACATAATTTGATGGACTAACGATTTTCTTTCAAATTGACTTATTCGCGTGAAATTTCTTAAATTTTTTACCACCAGATTATATAGGGATATCTTTTTGCGTTCATATTCAAATGATTGAAAGTCAGGAAAGAGATATGGGTTTAAAAGCTCGATTAGAGAAAACAAATCGAAAGAATGAAGTTGTATAGGAGTAGCAGTAAGCAATAACAGTGCTTTGGTCTTTTTCGAAAGTTTCTGTCCCAGTTCGTAGGAAAGTGTTGTGCGGTACCTATTTGTTTTCTTATTTTCTAAATATCGCCTTAAATGGTGGGCCTCATCGAAAATCACAATGTCCCATTCAATTTCTGTTATTTTTTGAGCGCTGTCCAACCTTGCATATTGTAAAGTTGCGATACAGAGGTTGATTTGCTTTCTTGTTTTTTTATTTACAAACCCTCCCGTTCGGGGGCTTATTTTCCATTTCTTTAACTTTTGGGAGGTTATACGGGTGAAATCCAGATGAAATTTATTTTTCATTTCAAATTCCCATTGACCAATAAGGCTGGCCGGGGGTATGATTAACACTCTTTTGGCCAAATTTCGTGCGATCATTTCTTTTAGATAAATTCCTGCCTCGATGGTCTTACCCAGGCCAACCTCATCGGCTAAAATAAATCGGGCATTATCCGCCATAAGTAAACGGTGTGCCACGGAAACTTGATATGGAAGAATCGTTAGTCTTGAATTTGTGATAATTTTTAATGTATTACTATTATATTGGTTTTTTATTTGTTGCCCCCACATCCGAAGAAGAAATTTTTCTCCAGAATCGACCTCTCCTTTCCTATATTCTTCAATTGGATCCTCCAAAAACCCAACAATCTGGGTTTCGCTTATTTTTCTGAAATTACCATCAGTGTCTAGTATTTTATAGTGGATATTATTTGTTTTAGTTCTGAGTTTTTGCTTGATCACGGACCCAATTCGTATCTCGTCCCCACGAATTTCGGGTTCCATCCTAAGGGTTGTATTGGATTGATTTGCGTTATATTTAACTTTACTATCAATAGGGGCGATATAATGCCTAATATCTTGTTCGTAAAAACGTCTCTGGGTGTAGGCCTTAAACTTAATGATGTAGTATCGGATTCCCTCTTTGTCCTTTCGGATATCGGTGATGGTACCTATCCCTATTTCGGGTCGCTTTCGTAGTTTAACCTTGTTTCCGATTTCAAAAATATGGCTCTGACAGTTCTGATTCGTGCAAATGTCTGTGATGGAGGATTTTATTGATTTCTGGTGAAGAAGTTGATTACAAAAGGGACATTTGCTTGTTTTATTCATCTTTCAAGATCTAGATAAAAAAATCGTGGAATTGGTATATTTTTTTCTATTCTGCATTCATCCAATCATCATAAGCTTTGAATAATTTATCAATTTCTTGGGTTGCTTTATTTATTTTTTTCGCTGTCCGACCCTTAAAAGTATCTGCAACAATTTCATTTAGTTTTAGTCCATAATCCGTGGTGAGTTCAACAATCCTAAGTAGATTCTCTTCAGATATATCTTTCTCTAACACTGCATCAATGATTTTATTGAATTTTTCCTTCAAAATCTCTGTATTCGTTTTCGATTTTTTCGCAAGGGTTAATAATTTGGAGATTCTTTCTTGAAATTCTTTATGGTTTTCTTCTAAGATCCGATCTTCATCAGATATTGCTCTGTCTTCTGTGAGCCTAATTACCCTTCCATAAATTTCAATAGATTTCTCTAGGATTTTAATTGATTCAAATGGGTTGTACTGCCTTCTTAATCTGGCTTCACATACGCGTAAGTATGCATCATCGTAGAGAATTTCAATTTTTCCAAAATCACTTTCTTCCATCATTTCATCGATTTTTTCATAGAGAAGTTCTAAATCCTCCTTTTTTGGTGTTTTTGAAAGCATTAAAAGATCACTTTTAAACATAAGTACCTTGTTTAACAGATTATGGGCTTTTTCCTCAATATCTAATAAATGCTCAGTTTTTTTGGATTTTTCTAAAATGAATTTAAATTTTCTAATTCCCCCATCTATTAATTCCTCCGCTTCTTCTGGTCTGTAAATCAAGATATCTTTGGCATCTTGAATATTCTGAATTGCACTATCCGTCATTATCTCTAATTCAAAGAAATAATCTATAAATGTGGATTGTTGTCTTTCTCTTAGGATTATTGCTTTATTAGCCATATCCTTAGCAACTCTTTTACTGGCCAAATACCACAAAATAACTGAAGGAATCCAAAATAAAGTACTTACAATTAACATTTTTTTATAGGTTCCAAATAATACTAATAATCCGGAAATCAACATTAATGTGATACTTTTTCCGATTTGTTCCGTTAATCTGAAGAGGGAAGATGCGGTCCCCCTATGTTCTGGAAGATTAACATCCACCATGATTGCCTTTTTATTTGAAACATATCCAGCACTAAAGAACGAACCAATTAACGCACAAATCAAATAGCCAATATACCTTGGTCTTTGACTGAAAATTGCTCCAATTGATTTAAAAATTCCCTCGGGTTGTCCAATCTCATTATAATCAACTTGTACTAAAAATAAAATCGTCAAAATAGTGAAGGGAATTGCGATTAAATTTGTAATAAATGCTAAACGGGTGCGATTCCTTCGATCTTTTTTGTTGAATTTATCTCCCAAATAAGAGAGCACTACATTTCCAATATTATATCCAATACCAACCAAACCGCCCAAGATGGTGGCCACTTGAACTTTTATTTCATCAGGAAAATTAACTAAAAATCCAATTTCTGGTGCTGTGAATGTAGTTATTAATGTAAAAATTAATACTGTTCCCGGGATGATTGCAAAAAAGCCGTTTATAATAAGAATCCTGTTTGTAGGTTTTTTTAATATCTCTAAAAACTCTTTTTTGTTAATTTTATATCCGTATTCCAATTCTTCAAATTTCTGAAGTTCTGCTAAATCGTCCTCTTGAGATCCCACATCGGGTAATTTGACAAAGATTAAAATCACGATAACCAATATAGCCAATCCGGAGAGAATTAAAAAAGGAAATTGCCATCCATATTGGTGTTCCAAGATATCTAAAGGTCCTAAGAACGCGGCCAATCCCTGTCCAGTCCCATTACTAATCGATGAAAATATTGTGATTCCTCCAAACCATGCAGATCTTTGTTTGGCAGGCACTATGTCCATTAGTATTGAGATGCCCACAGGTATGGAAAATCCTAATCCTGCACCAGAAATTATTCGGGCAATCATAAGTTGTTCAAAAGTTCTGCAAAAACTAGTGAAAATAAATCCAATGGTTGATAAAAAAACTCCTCCATGAATAATTTTATTTCTATCCAGTCTATCGGTATAATACCCCCATAAAACCATCACTCCTGCCTCTACAAACCCAGCGATTGAATCAGGGATATACACTCTTGAAATATCAATCCCAAAATCTTCTGCAATCATCCCAAATGAGGGTATCAACATATTTGCAGAGGCTGTAGTAATAAATATTAGAAGTAAAATAAGAAGTATAACCAATTTATCACTTTTTGAATAATTGGCCGATTGGGTTTGTTCTTCTGGACTTTCGAGTTTTTTATGATTATTATTTGGTAGTTCGTTCATTTTAAATCATTTTCGTTTTTATTCAGTTTTCATCCAGTCATCGTATGCCTCAAATAATTCATCAATTTCATCGGTGGCTTTTTGAACTTTTCTGGCGGTTAGACCCCCAAAAGTATCTGCAACGATTTCATTTAATTTTAATCCGTAATCGGTGGTGAGTTCGACAATTCTCATGAAGTTTTCCCGAGAAACATCTTTTTTCAATACAGTTTCCACGATTTGGTTTAATTTTTTCTTTAAAATCTCTGTATTTGTTTTAGATTTCTTCGCAAGGACTAATAATTCGGAAATCCGTTTCTGGAATTCCTCATTTTCCTCCTCCAAAATACGATCCTCGTTTGATATTGCTCTGTCCTCTGTTAATCGCACAACTCTACCGTATATTTCAATTGCTTTTTCTAATATCTTAATTGATTCGAATGGATTATACTGTCTTCTTAAGCGGGCTTCACATACACGTAAATATGCATCATCATAGAGGATTTCAATTTTTCCGAAATCGCTTTCTTCCCACATTTCATCAATCTTTTTGTAGAGCTGTTCCAAATCCTCTCTTTCTGGACCTTTTGAAATCATCAACAGGTCATTTTTGAACATTGATGCTTGATTTAGAAGCTTTTGTCCTTTCTTTTCAATATCAATTAAGTGTTGGGTTTTTTTAGATTTCTTCACAATAAATTTGAATTTTCTAATTCCAGTATCTATCAATTCTTCTGCTTCATCTGGTTCATCAATAAGGATATCTTTTGCATCTTGAATATTTTGAATCGCACTGTCCATCATAATCTCCAGTTCGAAGAAATAATCAATAAAGGTGGATTGTTGCCTTTCTCTTAATGTAAGTGCCTTATCTGCCATGTCCTTTAGGACCTTCTTACTTGCCACATACCACAATACCGCGGAAGGGATCCAAAACATCATTCCAACCAAGAGCATCCTTTTGTATGTCCCTAATACGGCGAGTAATCCCGAGATAAGCATTAGTGTAATACTCTTTCCCACTTGTTCCGTAAGTCTAAACAGCGAAGAGGCAGTCCCTCTGTGTTCTGGTAAATTGACATCAACCATAATTGCCCTTTTGTTAGATACATAACCTGCACCGCAAAAGGACCCGATAAGTGCACATATCAGATACCCTATATACCTGGGCTCTTCCCTAAAAATGGCAATGATTGATGGGAATATTCCTTCTGGTCGCCCTATTTCATTATAATCCACTTCTACGAGGAAAAATACCGTCATTATTGTGAACGGAATGGCCAGCAAGGTTGTTAAAAAGGCCAGCCGGGTTCGGTTCCGCTTATCTTTTTTATTATAAATATCCCCCAAGTAAGAGAGGACTACATTTCCTACATTATACCCAACTCCTACTAAAGCACCCAAAATGGTGGCCACTTGGACCTTTATGTCATCGGGGAAATTCACAAGTAGTCCGAGCTGAGGGTCAGTAAAAGTGGTAATTAGTGTATATATCATGATGGTGCCGGGAATAATGCAGAAAAATCCATTCACTATCAGATATTTGTTGGTGGGCTTCTTTAGAATCGCTAAAAATTCCTTTTTATTAATTTTATATCCATATTCCAATTCCTCAAATTTTTGTAAATCTGCCAGATCGTCCTCTTGGGAACCCACATCGGGGAGTTTTACAAAAATTAAAAGTACAATGGTGATAACCGCAAAACCGGATAATATTAGAAATGGAAACTGCCACCCGTATTGATAGTCTAAAATATCTAAAGGTCCCACAAAAGCGGCTAATCCTTGACCTGTTGCATTGCTTATTGAGGAAAATATTGCAATAAACCCAAACCACCCGGATCTTGATTTAGTCGGAACAATATCCATTAATATTGAAATACCCACGGGAATCGAAAACCCTAACCCTGCACCCGAGATGATTCGTGCAAAAAGAAGTTGTTCAAATGTTCTACAGAAACTGGTAAAAATAAATCCGACCGTAGATAAAAAGACTCCTCCATGGATAATTTTATTTCTATC
>CAZEPC010000014.1:6980-27839 GCA_964513765.1 uncultured archaeon | reverse complement strand
CGTAATTTAAATGAATTTCCAATAATTGTATGGCTTTGGTTAAGCTCCCTCCCATCATCAAAAAGGAAGAGTTTGGTATTATATCCAGCACTTGCTCTTGGACTTTGATTTCCATTTTTGGATATTGGATTATAATTTGAACTTGAAATCAATTTGTTAATTTCAATTGCATTCAATATACTAAATAGAACAATTAAGAAAACTGAAATACCCACTATACCCATCTTTAAAGTTCTAGAAAATTTATAAGATTTTTTACGGAAATCGTTTAGTTTAGGAGTCATAATATTTATTCACTTTTATTATGTAAATTCTATTATTGTTTATTTGCCATATATACATTTTACTATGATATAGGTATTAGTTGATCATCTATCTTAAAGATGGTCCCTATATTGCATATAATATCAAATTAATAATAGGTAGTAATGGGAGATACGGATTTTGTATTAATTGAATGATTTCCAGCATACTCAACAGTATAGTAAATTATTTCATCATTAACTAGATAATTTTCCCAATTATAACCACCCGTTCCATTAGTTGTTTGCGTGGAACTATCAATAAATCCATCGGCATCATATATTTTAATAATAATATCTTCACCTGAAATAGCAGTCCCATTATCATATGTTAAAGTACCGGACATATTTAACTGGGTTATCCCTACGATAAAATCATCCCCATCAACAACTTCAGGATTCTCTGAGCCACTATCACCTTCCCAACTTGTGGTTAGTGTGGGTTGATTTTCGACTGTGAGCATTATCGGAGACGAAATATTTTGAACAAGACCGTTTGCTTGATATGTTAGTGAGGGAGATCCGTTTAATGACCCAGGAATATTCAACCATCCTTCAAATCCAACTATCAAACTCCAATTGCCAAGCATAGCATCGATATTTGGGTAAAATTCAATGTAGAAATCACCAGTTGCAGAATCATAATTATAAGTATGTGTGGTGAAATATTCATTAAATCCGTATGTAATTCCATCATATTTCATCCAAGCGTTGAACTGAGCATATAATAAACCCCTCCCGGCAGTATCATTGAAGCCCCCTTCCACAGTTATTATCGGACTCGATTCACCCCTTGTGAGATTAACCCAGTCCGTTCTTTGAACATCCGTGAAGCTTGGAGCATCGGGCTTGGTTCGATTGAAATATATCCAGCATTTATCAGCTTTTTCAATAGTCACTGTATCGGTATATTCCAAATCAAGTAAGAATTTATGGGGTCCGGTGGAGTTTTCTGCCCCAAACTCAATGAGAAAGCTGGCATTGCCGAAACTATCGGTGGTTGTGGTATCGATTAAAATGTTTGAAGAGTCGGTTAGCTCATATAGTGATACTGTAGCACCTGACTGTGCAACCCCACCTATTTTAAATGTTGAAGAGATGTTAATTTTTTGAGCCGCATCATATATCGGGACTGTGAGGCGATCATATGAAGATAAGAAAGGTTGGTTATCCACCCATGCTTGAAAACTTGAATCGGTGGGGTCGTTGAGTTCCATATCACCTTGGCTCACATCACGCAGTCCAAGGTAAAAACCCTCCCATTGAGAATTCCAACCCGCGAACCAAGAGTCCCAAATCCCCCCGGATCCGTCCCAGAAACCCATAAAATCGACTCTGGTCTTCACTGGTGCGGCCGAAAGAGGAGTGGTGGACACGAATTTGAAATATTTGATAAAATCACCATTATTATGACCCGTTTCTACAAGTCCGGATGAGCTCCAATTTAGATAGTCATCTTGGGTGACTCCGAATTGATCCTCCACAGTATAATGAATTCTGGTATGATTCAAGCGTTCCTTTGTGTCAAAATCACAAATATAACCGGATATATTAAAGGGATCGCCACCGCCACCCGTATTAATTGAATAATTATTGGCGGGATTATCTCCGCCGTAATAATAATCAGAGGTCAGGTTGACTTCTATCGGGGCTTGGACAAACACCCAAATACTCCGAGAATAGTTTTCACTTGCAGGATTCGGGCATTCATCCCAAGTCATAGTTAGTAAATGGGGTCCCGCGGTCCAATTCTTGATTGGTTTATCTCCGAGATAATACTGGGTACTTCCAAACCCATTTAGTGTATTAAATGAAGTTACAGGACTCTGCTCCGACTGATCATATACTTTGATGGTCGCCGAATCCCAATTGTCTGCATGCCACGTGGTGGCACTGAAATTAATATAGTCTTTGGTTCTATCAAGGACCAAGGGGGCCGACCCGGTCGCAGAATAATCATTGTATGTTGATCCGTTTATCATGTAGCTTGAACCAATATAATTGTAATCAATATAGTCCACTTGATCGGTTATTTCATCCGTATAACCATTTGCTGCATGTCCTGGAAATTGATTTGGAAATGCGGATGATAAATCGGGGTAATCATCTAATATCGGTGCAAGTTCATCCTCTAATGAAAATGTCCCGTTGAATGAGGCGAAAACATCGTAGGTACCTTGATCTAATCCAAGCATATCGGCATAAACAGTAAAGTTTCCGTTATTGTCACTTACATCATAGCTGGGAGGAATAAATTCTGACCGAAAAGCATTGCCTTGCTTTTGATGGGTTAGTTTTACGTACGCATTTCTTACTGGTTCACCCATATTCGGATCCCAACAATAGCCAGTCGTATTAATTTCCGTATCTCCGTTGCTCTGGACCAAGCTGGGTTCAATCGCATTTTCTGTAAAGATTTGAACATCGCCTAATACATTAATAATTGAAACATTGCCCGCATAGGTTTCCCCACCCAATCCCATCGTAAAATTAAGCAGATGCGGTCCAGATACCCAATCAGTTAAATCTAAATCAAAGGTAGTGAATCCATCTGAATTGGTGGTATTTGTGGCGATTATCTTATCATCATAGGTCTTATCAACAATTGATACATTAACTCCATTTTGAGGATTCCCATTAAACACGACGTCCGCCCTTGTGTGAATCAAGTTGGGATCAATCCCATCATATCTTTCATAGCCGGTTATATCAGGATAGAATGTTTGACCCGTCCCATCATCAAATTTTAAATTAAAATAGGAAGTTCCATCGTCCCCACCTAAATCCGGGGGAGTATAATCAGAGATATATCGATTATCAAAACTCATCCACACACCATCATCACTGGCATTTGGAATAAACGCCTCCGTCCAAGAATGACCGTGACCAATTTTATAGGAGTAGGCAATATCTCCAGACTCCGCCGGATCCGAATACGGGGCACCAAGATAACTCTCAAATTCGGAGTTCCATTTATAACCTGAGGAATACCTAGCAGGGATACCACTAATTCGAGCAAGTGCAACGATTAATGAGGTAAAGTCATAAGGTTTATTTGATTCTTTATATTGACAAAAATGTTCCAATGGATCCTCTCCGGGATCCGGGGTGTTTTGAGAATTGTAATTCAAGGTAAAATTGCCACCTACATAATTCAAAATGGCTTCCATAATTTCATAACTAGTCGTCGCATTTTGATATTCTTCATAAGTTTCTAACTCCGTGACAACTTGATCAAAGTTAGTATGGGAGGAACGATAATTATCCCAAGACCCGGAGCCATCTGGACCTAACAAACAAGAAGAAACCACACCATCAGACCCAGTATAAGCACCAGGTTCAAGTGCACCTTCACCATCATAAATACCTCCAGAATAAGAGGTAGAATCGTATAATACCTCATAAGAAACATTTTTGGTTTCTCCCGAATAAGAAGAATCATATTCGGCTTGATAATTTACACCACCCAAATACATCTGTTCTTTCAAAGAAGAACTAATCGGGTCGGGATTGCTGTCTAAAGTATATTCTAAAATCCGTTCTTCCATTCCCGTATAAGGAAAATATTGAGAAACTTGCTCAGAAAGTGTGGTCGGATATTTAATTCGCACGAACCTGTCATTAGTATCACTTTGAAGGGCTAAGTTACTCAAATAATCTAAGGATTCGGAACGTGCCCATTCAAAACTAGAGGTGTTGTAATAATCATATGATGAAACTTTCATAAGTAAGGAATCGATATCATTGATTGGATTGGTGGCGGAATTGATATCATACATGTAAAACATCGGAAGACCCATGATAATTGCGGCAGCCTCGGGAGGTAATCCATCAAACATCGATGTGTTAAAAGAGTCACCCGAAAATGAACTTAAAATTTCCTCCATATCATCCCCAAATGATTCTGCAAATTGTTCTGGATCCATATTTAGGTCTGAATTTTGGAGTAAGTCGTTTAATGCGTCTTCAAAGTAATCTGAGTTTAGGAGTTCATCAAGAAAAGATGATGGATCAAATTCAAGCTCATATAAATCCACATCAACCCGATCGAGATCCTCTCCCCTTACACTTCTCTCATAGGTATCGCCAATAGAATCGGAGAACTGTCTTATAAGAGCCGAGGACCCAGCATACATCACCAATAAAAGACCCGCCATTAACACGACGCTTCGAAACTTTTTCATTTCCACCATGATATTTTCACACACTAAATTTATTTTAAATAGGAATAAAATATTATGTAATTGTTGTTATTATAATGTAAATTGAATTGAATTGTAGTATTCTTCAATCTTAAGAACTGTTTTTGAATTTGATTAAGATGATAATAGTGATTTTATATATTATATTTTTTCAATTGATGATATAATAATTTATGGAATGATATGTTCAAATAAAAGGAAGAATAAAAGAATAGTACAGTATTTCTCGATTTATGGTCCATTTTTGAAAAAATGTGAAAATTCAAAAGGATTAAAAATAAAATAAAATCAAATTCCATACACAATCGGAAGGAAAAAGTAGAACATGAGCAAAAACGGGTTTTTCTTGGTATTAGACGGTATAGATGGTTGCGGAAAATCATCACAATCAAGGATGGTCTCCAAATATTTTAAAGATAAAGGTTACAAGACTCATATCACCGCAGAACCAACTAACATGGAGATAGGAAAGATTTTACGGAAATCGCTGAAAAATGAACATACACCCACCGCCTTAGATGCGCTTCTTTTTGCGGCGGATCGAATTGATCATTGCATCCATGAGATTATTCCTCTGTTGGAAAAGGGATACTTGGTAATATCCGATAGATATAGAGATTCATCATATATTTACCAAACAATCCAAGGAAAGAAAAGAGATGAAGATATTACTATGGATTGGGTAAAAACGATTAACAATAAGAGTCTTAACCCGGATTTGACAATAATTCTAGACTTGAAGCCTGAGATTGCGCTTAATCGTAGGATTAAGGAAAATTCCGAAAATAGACAAGAGATGGAAAAATTTGAAAAATTAGAATTCCAAAAACAGGTGAGATTTCTCTTTCAAAAACTCACAAAAGAAAACCAGGAAAATCCAAAAGATCCTCATATCAGTATAAAGGGAAATAGGACCAAAAAAGAGATATTTGAGAATATATTAGGAATTTTAAGGAAAAAAAAGATTCAAAATCAACTAAGCAAAAAGAAGTGATTGAAAAAGATGAAAAAATGCAAAATCTGTGGGAAGGCAACATCATTTATCTATGAGGGAAAAGGAAATTTCAAGGGGAAGCCCGTTTGCCCCTCATGCCAAGCAAAAGAATTTGGTACAAACTTTAACACCGGATGCGGGAAAGATGGAAAATCTTGCTCCCTCAAAGAAATTAATGACAAGAAATAAATTCATATATTATAGGCAATAAGAAAGTATAAGAGTACAAAAAGGAAGGAATCTAACTAAGATTCCATTGTTTTAATTATCTTTTTAATGGCTGAATCTAATAAAAGGAAAATAATTCCCAAACCCGCCCCTTTCTTCACTAAAGTTACTAATATGGCGTTTTTTCCTGCTTGGGTAAGAATTAATTGTCCTTGATCGCTCTCTATAAGGGTTCTTTTCATTTTGCCCCGTTTTAATTCATTTGATGCTCGTTCCCCCACAGACAATATTGCCGCTGCCATTGCACTCACTAAACTTTCGTTGATATTAGTATCATTAAATAGAGAAACGATGGGCAAACCTTGGACACTCACAATTGTGGCCCCCTCGATATCATCATTCTCTGCCATTAACCCTTGTAAGATGTATCTTAGATCTTCTATATGTTCGGACATCGTGATCAAAAACCCTTATTGTCAATAATTAAATTATATGAGCTCAATTTTAATTTAGTTATTGTGAAATAAATAATTTATTATGTTGATGAAAATTAAATGAATTATTAATTTGGTGATTTAAATGGCTAGCGATTCAAATAAAGATGAAAAGGAATCCGATGAAAAAAAGCAAGAAGAAATTGAAGAAAAGCAGAATGAAGAAGGAAAGACTAAACCATCAGATTCCGAAGAAGATAAGAAAAAGGTAGATGAAGAGGAAGAAGAAAGAAAACATCGCCTTGAATCCTTTAGAAAGGCTGGAGAAATTCACAAAAAGGTAGTAGAATTTATCAAACCAAAAATAAAAGTCGGTACGAAATATCTGGATATTTGTGAAAAAATTGAAGATAAAATTTTTGAATTGGGTGGAGAAATTGGATTTCCTCCCAATATATCAGTTAACGATATTGCATGTCATTATACCAGCCCACCCGATGATGAATCGGTAATCAAGGACGGGGATGTGGTTAAGATCGATGTTGGTGTGGCAGTGGATGGTTTTGTCGCAGATGGTGCATTTACCGTGTCTTTTAACGATGATTCAAAAACAGAAAATCTCATTGTAGCGGTGGAAACAGCGGTTTTAAAAGGACTTAATGAGATTCAACCAGGTGTAAAAATCAATAAGATCGGGAAAATAACCAGCGACATCATAAAAGGCTTTGGCTATCGACCCATTAAGGATTTAAGCGGTCATAAAATAGAACAATGGGAAGTACATGCAGGAAAAGAGATCCCCAATGTGCCAATGTCTTTAAAGGGATCAGAAGAGTTTGAAGAAGGAGAAGTATATGCCCTTGAATGTTTCGCCAGCACCGGTACGGGTAGCATTCATCAGAGCCAAAACTGTTTTATCTATTCTTTCAATATTGCTTCTGCCCGAGTTCCAATCCGGAGAAAAATAACCAGACGATTTTTGGGTTGGATGACCTCAAATCAGAAGACTTTACCCTTTTCCACCAGACAGGCAAAAAAAGAATTTAAGACCTATAAATTCGCCCTTCAAGAACTTAAGCGAACGGAAAAGGTTATCGAACATTATGTATTGAAGGAAGATAACGAAAATGCGTATATTTCCCAATTTGAGCATACCTTCATGGTAACCGAAGATGGAATTGAGCAATTAACATAAAAATTAACATATTAAGAACCAAAAATTTTGTGCTTTTTTATCTTTTTCTTTATACATTATAAAATCTTTTATATTTTAAAATAAAAGATAGAAATATGTCTTATATTCCAAAGTACATCTTGAAACGGATGTTTAAGAAAGATTGTGTGAAGAAAGTTGAAGATGGCGTTGAAATAGAAATGATCAATGTGATCTCGCCTTTGAGTATTGAAGATGGAATTCCCGAAGATCCTTGGAACTCTGTAGATATTAGAGTAGATGGCAAGAATTTAGATGTTGAAGCGAAAAAACAAGCCACTATCTCGGTAGAGGATAACACCTATTCGGTTGCGAAAGCCAAGGAATTTGAGGGAGTCGTCATCCCGGTGGGCGAAAAAGTAAAACTTTTCTTACCTGTTGAGGGAATTGAAGCCGGAGAGGAGCATGAGTTCGAAGTGGTTATCCAGACCGATAATCCTTTCCAGATAAAAGTGAAAAGAGAAGTACAATAAAAAAGGCATCATTATAAATAAACACAAAGAATAAAAGAAAAATCAACAAAAATTATTTTTTTTCCATTTTATTATTATTATTTGGCATGCTCTTTTAGAGAGAATTTCTCTCCTGCACTCCAAACCATCTTGAAATAACCTTTCGCATAATTGATGAGCTGCTTTTCGGTTATTAAGAACACCATATTTTCCTCCTTGACTCTAATTTTAAAGAAGGAAGTGAGAAATATTATCATTTCTTTTTTATCAAATAACATCGAATCAAACATAATATGCTTGTTGACCACTTGCACCTCGGCTATAGAGGATATCTTCCGCCAAGTATTTTTTTCCTCAACTTCTAATTTATGACCATTAATAACTATTTTAATATCCACATTTTTCTCGGTCAGATCCAAAAATTCATCAAAATAATGGTCGAAAAATTCTTCACTGGGATTTTTCAGAAATATAATAAGACTTTGCTCGCAGTTGGTAATCATATCCTTGACTTTGTTTTCTACATCTCCGTTGAGTATCCAAATGGGAGTAGAATCAACTGCATCTTCATGACCAAATAAAGGTTCAAGCTTTTCCACCAAAGCGGTTTCAATTCGAGAATATTTCTCTTCAATTTGCTTCTTGGCTAGTTTTGCAACTTTTGCGGGACGCTCGGCCCGGTATTTCATCGGCCTTCCGCTAATAACATTGACCCAACCGATATTTTCAAGATTGACTAAAACATCATAAATACGTGAATAAGGAATTTTAGTCTTTTCCGATAATTGTTTCGCAGAGGAAACACCACTGGTAATTAAAGCGATAAAAGCACGAGTCTCATAGTCAGTCAGTCCGAATTCTTTGAGTGCAGAGTATACCTCTTGCGGAATATTCTTTATCATGTATGTACTATCCCCGAATAATTTTTTCCTTTAAATACAACTTATCTTTCTTTTCATAAAAATTTTCTATTTTTTCAATGAAAACAATTAAATCAAAAGTTATTTGATAATCTTCTTTTTGGTGTAACTTCGATATTTTTGACAAAATATAGGAAGCTTGAAAAAGATTTGGATAAGCAAGGGTAATTATTTAAAAAAGAAAACAAAGGGATAATAAAAAAAATTGGTATTTGTTTATGATGATTATTTCTGCGGTTACATAGCACCAGGGGGCATTCCGCCGCCAGGCATTCCGCCGCCAGGACCGCCAGCAGGCATATCACTTTCCGCACCGGCAATAATATCATCAATTCTTAAGATCATTTGTGCAGTTTCGGATGCTGATTTGACGGCTTGTTTTTTAACCATAACTGGTTCAATAACTCCAGCTTTAAGCATATCTTCGGTAATTTCTGCCTTTTCAAGATTCACTCCGGCAAATTTATTACCTTTTCCATGACTGGCCCTTAGTTTCATCAAGATATCAATTTGATCATAACCCGCGTTTTCTGCAAGGGTTTTTGGGACAATATCAAGAGCATCGGCAAAAACTTCAACAGCTAATTGTTCCCGACCACCTAAAGTTTCTGCGAATTTTCTAAGTCCCATTGCAACTTCGGCTTCTGGAGCACCGCCACCACCTACAATCGATGGTTCTTCAATACAATCCTTCACAACACATAAAGCATCGTGAATAGACCGATCTGCTTCATCAACAACAAGTTCTGTTCCACCCCGAATTAAAATTACCACGGATTTTGGATTCACACAATCTTCTACAAATACCCATGAATCGCCCAAAACCTTCCGTTCCTCTACAAGACCTGCCTTCCCTAAACCTTCTGAAGAGAGATCATCGAGGTTTGAGAAGATCATTGCATTCGTTGCTTTGCTTAATTTTTCCAAGTCGCTCTTTTTTACCCTTCTAATGGCTGTAATACCTTTTTTAGCCAAAAAGTGTTGTGCCATATCATCGATGCCTTTTTGACAGATAACAACGTTTGCACCAGTGGCAGCAATTTTTTCAACCATATCTTCAATCATTTTTTGTTCTTGATCTAAGAACGCAGAAATCTGATCTGGGCTGTTGATTTGTAGTTTTGCATCAAATTCCGTCTTTGAAACTTCAAGTGCCGCGGAAGTCAAGAGAATCTTAGCATCAGGTACACTTTTTTTCATTCCATCATTCACAACCTCCTTATCAAGGATGATTCCTTTGATAAGATTTGTGGATTCAATGGAATCCCCTTCCTTCTTTTGGATTTGAACTTTATCTAAATCAACTACGCTCCGACCATCAACCTCTTCCATAACTGCATGACATGCATCAACCACAATGTCCGAAATATGTTCGGAATATTCATACACAATTTTCGAACCCATTGAAGTCATTGCCACTTTCTTTAAAATTTCTTTATCCTTAATATCAACGACATCGGCCATTTCATCTAATAATTCTAAGGCTTTTTCTGCCGCCTTTCGAAAACCTTCTGTTATTATTGTAGGATGGATTTTTTGGTCTAATAATTTTTCAGCTCGTTTCAATAACTCTCCAGCAAGAATTGCACTGGTGGTAGTTCCATCCCCCGTTTCTTCATCTTGTGTTTTTGAAACTTCCACAAGCATTTTAGCTGCAGGATGTTCAACATCAATTTCTTTTAAAATTGTTGCTCCGTCGTTGGTAATGGTTACGTCTCCGAATCCATCTACCAACATTTTATCCATACCACGCGGTCCAAGAGAGCTTCGTATTGCTTCAGCAATAGTTTTTGCGGCAATGATGTTATTTCTTTGAGCATCCTTACCCTTAGTTCTCTCAGATCCTTCCTTCAATAATAATACAGGTTGTCCTCCAAATCTACTCATTTTTCTATCATCTCTAATATTGGATTTCCTAATATTGGTTTGTTGTTTATTCTTTCACTACATTTTTTCAAATTCCTCATTCTCATCGAAATATAGGGTTTTGTTTTAATAACAATCAATAAATATCAATACTGCCCTATGTTTCAATTCCGAAATATTGGAAAGCCAGAAGAATAAAATATTCAATTCCCGCGTTGTAATGTTTTATACTTTCCATTCAAATAAAAACAAATCAAATTATTTTTTTTCGGGATGACTTGAATATTTTAACTTCAGTTCAAGATGTATATTGATTTGAGAAAGATAAGGAATAAAAATTAAAAAAATTTTTGACTTGGACTTCCCATTGATCAAAAAAAGAAAGTAAAATTTTATAAAAAATGAGGAGATGTTATAATCTATTTTAATCATAGATCTAAAATAGGAAATTGGAATAATTTTATGATTATTTAGATGATAGACTTTAGTTTATCAATTTTTTTTCTTAATTCAAGCATTTTAAAAAACTTAGAAACTTTTTTAGGACTAATGCCCCACACATCCCGGTAATACAACCCCTTTTGTTTTTTAGAGTATTTCAGATCCTCCGGGAGACTATCCCAAAAATCTGGATTATCAAGGGAGCTAAATTGATTTAAAATCGATAAATCTGTTTTACTAAATCCTTTTTCCAGCACTTGATACTCGTTTTCTAAACTACAAATCTGTTTTCGAATTGCGTATATTCCGCGCTGATCGCATTCATAAGCAATTGAAGCATATTTCTTTTTCAAGTTACCTTCCTCAATTGCTTCCTCTCTTCTTTTTCTTAAGATCTTAATTTTATTTTGATGATTTTGTTCATCAAGCAATCTATTTTTACTCCGAATCCTTTGCATCTTTTTCTTATCTACATTGGTGGTGGGGATAGAATTGATCTTTTGTTTCATTTTATTTTTAAGATCTTGATAATCTTGCTTACAACTTATATTGGACATATAATCATACTCTATATTATTTTAGTCTTTATTCTCGTGTATATCATATTCGGGATTGATTTCCTTTATTCATGATTGTTGAAAACCACCTTGAAAATATTCCAAATTTGAATATAAATAAGAATTTCTATTTTGATGAGACGATGAGAAGAATAGAATATAAGAAACGACAAAAAATTTATTGAGGATAGGAGAGAATAAAAATCTCCACTCTTAAATATAATTAATGGAAAAAATTAATAATCCCGGAAAAACAAAGGAGAAAACTAATCAAAAAAAAGTTGAGAAAATTGGAATAAAAAACTTTTTGGCAATCTTGATTTTAGGAACTACTGGGCAAATTGCTTGGGTAATGGAAAACTCCAATTTTAATACCTTTGTATATGATGAAATAACCAAGGATCCCGGTCCTGTGGCGTGGATGGTTGCGGTGAGTGCGGTGGCTGCCACACTTACAACAATCATAATGGGCATTAAAAGCGATAAAACTGTCCATAAATCGGGAAAAAGAAAACCTTACATCTTTTACGGATATATTCTGTGGGGTATGATTACTATCCTTTTTCCTATGGTGAGCTGGATAAGTTTAGTTGGGGTGGCAGTGATTATGGTGGTAATAATGGATGCAATTATGACATTTTTCGGATCTACTGCCAATGATGCCGCATTTAATGCATGGATTACAGACATAAGCCATTCCTCAAATAGAAATAAGATTCAAACGATAAATAGCATTACAGCTTTTTTGGCCATAGCTATTACCTACGGGATTACAGGGGTAATCACGAGGGAAATATCGGCAAATTTCAAGGGATTCGGATGATATTTCAAGTTGCAATTCCTATGGTAATTGGGCCTCCTATTGGTGCCGCAGTTATACGAGGTTTCGGTATCCCAGCGGATGATGGATTTATCCCCCCACCGGAGATTTTTATTGTAGGTGGAATCCTGTCTATCTTTGCCATAATTCCTATTTTAAACATTTCCACGGAACAAGGCAGAATTAAATTGGCCAAAACTTTACACCCCTAAATTTTTTATTGTTTTTTACTCTTTTCTCAAACGCTCAATCTATAGGTTTAAATTTTTTTTCCTCCTTGATTTAGATAATGATGAATGTACATGAAAGAATATGGAAAGCCCTAAATCATGAAGAGGCGGACCGTATCCCGACATTTACGCAGACCATTGAGCCGGAATTTATAGAGAGGTATGATGAAAAGGTGGAGATGACGGGAGAATATGGGATCTTACGAATGGACCTCGAGTTAGCAGCAGAATTGGGATATGATTCAAAATGGGTCCATTGGGGAGGGGTAGAAAGCCCCAATGAGGAAATGCCCCTCGATAACCTCACGGATAAATTAAAGAAGATCATTGAGGGGAGGCAAGTTTCCAAAAACGGAATGGTACATGAATTTAATTCCAACGGGGAGAAATGGTATGTGGATGGCATTTTAAAAACGCCCGAGATGATTAAAGACTGGATAGACTATCTAAAAGGATCTGATATGGCAGAGAACAAGAAGTTTGTACAATTCAAACAAATTTGGGATGACGGAATCGAAAAGGGGGTATTGCCCATTCCCACCTGCGGAGGACCGCTTTATACCACATGGGCCTCTATAGGAATGGACAGATTTGCCTATATAATGCGGAAATATCCAGAATTGTTTAAGGAACTACTCATGACCCATGTAAAAAATGTAGCAGAGGCTCATAAGTGCTATTATGAATTGGGGATTGATATGATGATGACCTGTGATGATCATGCCTTGAAGAATAGATCGATGTTCAACCCAAAGCAGATTAAACAATTCGTGGAACCTGCCTATAAATATTTGGCAGAAACGGCCCATAAATACGGGGCAAAATACATAGTTCATACCGATGGAGATTATACCTCAGAAATGGACGCTTTGGTGAGGGCAGGAGTGGATGCAGTAGAGCCGTTGGAATATGAGGCAGGCATGAGGCTGAAGCACCTTAAAGAAAATTGGGGTGATGATTTGTGCTTTATCGGGAATGTTCCCGCATCAGACGCCTTATGTGTGGGTACGGTCGAAGATACCATAAAACATACGAAGAAGTGTATCCTTGATGCCGGAGAAGGCGGTGGATTGATAATTGCGCAAGGTGCAAACCTTTTAGGTTGCTCTAAAGTGGAGAATGTACAAGCAATGATTCAAACCGTAAAAAAATATGGAACATATCCTTTAGATAAAGAAGCATTACAAAAATAGACTAAATCTTTTCTTTTTTTAAAGGGATTTCTTATAGAAAAAAAGAGTACATTTTTTAACCTATTAATCCGAAATTCAATTGAGAAAAATGTCACTTTCTTGTCATGATCTGGAAGAAGGAAAAATTTACATGTGTGAAGAATGCGGATTGGAATTGAAAGTTGTAAAAAAATGCAAAGAGTACGGAGAGTCGAGCGATGATTGTGCTTGTTCTTCGGGCTCTTGCGAGGATCCAGACGATCACGAATGTAGCTTTTCTTGCTGCGGAAAACCGCTTAAGCTGAAAAATTAAAGAAAAAAGAAATAAGGAACAAAGAAGAGTTCTTTGAGCGAGAATTCAATTTCAAGGATTTATTTTATCCATTTTTTTAATTTTTCTTCCCTTTTTATCGACATTGAATTTAATCTTTAATTTCAGGGTTATTTAACGCTCTTCGGTGAGTTCTCTCAATAAATTCTCCACATAATGCACAATTTCCGCCATATCTACCTTGATTCTACGAGGGATATCATCATCGGACAATTTATCATCAACTTTTTGTTGCAACATTCTATTCTCCTCCAATACAGCCTCCAATCGCTCCATAAATTTTTCAATCACTTCAATTTTCTCCTCAACCATTTGGGACCGAAGCTGGTAAAAATCTTGCCAATACTTCTCCTGAATATCGTCATCGTTTTGGAGAAAATGTCTTAGTGCTTCAATTTTTTCGGGGCTTTCTTCAATCCATTTTTTAATGAGCATGGGAAATTTGGTTTCATTAATATCTGGTATCTCAAAAAATTCCAGCAAGGGACTGATGATCCTTCGAAGGGTGTAGAAATCAGAGATGATATTATTTAAGTCAGATTCCAACCTAGTGAGCCTTTGATCAATTATCATCTGTTCCTCTTTCATTATATCATTCCAGAGACTCTCCCACACCTTTTTCCACCGTGTTCTTTCCCCTTTTTCATCATACTTATGAAGACCCGATCCTTTGTCTTTCTTTTTATCCGTATCCTTCGATTCTCCTTTTGATGACATGGTATGGGCCCCCCAATCCATGGATCCAGCAAATATACTCCGGTAAATCTCCGGCAGAGGGTCTTTAAGACTTAGATATGCACAGCCCATCAGAAGAACATCTAAATCATAGGTATATCGCTCTGCAAAAAGAAAATCATTTTCATGGGCAAATTTATCGGCATCTTGAAATTTAACCTCCCGCCCCGACACTAAATTGCCCACGAGAATTCGTGGGATTGAGGGAGGAAAACTTTCTTTGATCTCTTTGACATAAGATTCCGCATCCCTCAAACCATTTTTTTTAGAACCATCATACAGAACAATAACCGCATTCGCTCCCATAATAAACAAAGAACGTGCATTTTTGGCTTTCTCATCGGTAGGTTCTGTGAGATGCCAAATGTTGATTTGAAACCTTCTTCCCTCTTGAAAGATTCTATCGGTATATATATTCACACCTAAGGTTGAACTGAAATCTTGTTTGGATTTATGTAAATGGCCAAGAAAGCCATCAAAGCCGGCACCTTCTGGCCCAACCATCACAATTTTTAACCGATAAATGTTATCTGTTTCTCCTTTCTTATTGAATTTCATCATACGATATATATTCTTTATTTTTTATTTATATAAGTTATCTCTTAAAATAAGCTATTATTTATTTTCTTGTATAAAAAAGAGAAAAATATTGGTTTCTTAATTTTGCTGGAATCTCTCAACCCTTACATAATTAAATTGGAACCTCTCAACCCTTACATAATTATAGGGATCGCGAGATAAATTCCCATTCCTCAATTCCCAAATTTCCCTTGTAGACGAAAAATCTGGTAGGATCCAATCTGCTATTAAAGGTTTCTTCCATAGCCATTATCATTTTATGGATATTGGGATCCTCCTCTGCCAATTTATTCAGAGAAGGATGAACCGACCACAAGATAATCGAGGGCTGGAAGGCAAGATTATTTACATATTCTTTAAAATACGTTTGCTTTTCCGCCAAAGAAAGTTCGATAACGGGAATATCCTCAATTACTAAAATCCCCAAACGGCTAGCCATCTCAATAATCAACGGAGTAAAGGTACCTTGATTAGGGCGAATGATATTAACCCCTTGCTTTTTAAGTAATCCCAATTTATCTTGAATAAAACTTATCGGGAGAGAATAGCCATATTGAGGATGCTCGATCGGTAAGATGCCGCCTTTCTTAGGGATCTCTTCTCCATTCATGAATACTTTATCTTCTTTATATTCCAATTGCCTGATACCAGTAATTTCATGTAATTCTATAGGTGTCCCATCTTCATTTCCTACCTTGATGCTGAGATTAAAAACGGTCGGGTCCTCGATTGTCCATAGATCCTCTGTTCCCACATCTACATGGAGAACTATTTTAGCCAGTCTGCTGTTGTTGTCAAGAATATGTATATCCCGTGATATTTCGGCAACAGACACATAATCGCGACTGAGTTCAATATTTACCTCCCCATTATATTCCTCGGAACTATTATTCTTAACATACAAGGAGAAAATTAACTCGGCATAATTGAGAGCTTCCCCATCAGCCTCAAAATGAAGCTTCGTGTCCATGGAAATATCATCTAGGACCAACAATTCTTCGGTTTCTAAGGATACCTCCCCAAAAAGTCCATAGTACTCTTCAATTAAAGATTCGTTATTAATATCTGATTCAGATTGTTTATTTTTATCCTTTTGAGTGTCCAACACCATAAGATCGGCCATTGAATCATCGGGTTGTACATATCGATTGGCGCTTTCCCTCCCATCTACCCGGATTGCAATGAAATGATCTTCTCCTGTGGTTATTTTTGAAATATCAAATTTAAATGGAATAAACCCTCCCTTAAAATTACCGATCTTCTCACCATCAATAAACACTGTGGCTTCATGTGCCATCCTCGAAATCTTGAGGTATGTTTTCTTTTCGTGAAATTCTTTTGGCACACGGAATACCCTCCAGAACCACGCAACACCTTGATAATCATTATATTTTCCGAAAGTTTTACGATTCCAACAGCTCGGAACACAAATACGGTCTTTATCTTCCAAATAAGGTTGGTTATCTTGAAACTGCCATTGCTGATCCAGACCTTCATCCTCTGGATCGATACAAAATCTCCAAAATTCAAAATTCAGTGATTTTTTATTCATATCCTTTCTTTAGCTCTTAGAAATAAAAAATTTTTCCATTATTTCTTAAATAAAAGCCAAAATCTTGGAATCAAAACTCATCATTGAAAGCTGTGGTTTCTGATCGAAAATTTAATTTTTAATGATATTTTATAAAACCTATGTCAAAAACGATAGAATGTCCCTCATGCTTCTTCGAGTTTGAGCCCGAAGAAGATGTTATGAAAGGGGAAGTAGTTCCTTGCCCAGATTGTGGCGTCGATCTTGAAGTCATGGAAATTAAGGAAGATCTTATCGAGGTTGAAGTGGCAGAAATGGGCGAAGAAGATTGGGGAGAATAAAAAATTCCACCAAGATTTCTTGTAAGGAAATAATCCACTTCACCTATTTTAACAAGGGTCAAAAACCAAAGGGCAAGACCGCGTAAAACAAAACAAAATATTATCTAATTTCACTATTGAAATGGAATTCTCCTCTTTTTTCAATTTTTGTTCAATTTTCGTTCACTTTTCGTTCAATTTTCATCAAATTTTTGCATTATAGAGAATGCATTTTAATTTGAAAAGGGCTATTTTAACATAGGATGCAATATCGAAAAATGGGGAATTTAGATTGGGAAGTTTCAGCACTCGGATTTGGAGCGATGAGACTCCCCAAAAGATGGCTTTTGCCCGTAGTAAAGAAAAAAGAGGCCATTAAAATCATGAGGAAGGGAATTGATTTAGGAATTAATTATGTAGATACAGCTTATCCATATCATTTAGGGACCAGCGAAAAGATCGTAGGAGAAGCACTTAAGGATGGATACAGGGAGAAGGTTCATCTCGCGACGAAAATCCCCACCATGAATGTGAGGAAGGAAGAGGATTTTGAGAAATATCTACAGAAGCAATTGAAAAAGCTTGATGTAGATTGCATAGATGTGTATCTTTTCCATCATCTTAACGTTAACAATTTCGAGAAGGTTAAAAAGTACAATTTAATCGACAAAATGGAGAAGGCACAGGAAGAGGGGCTTATCAAGCACATAGGGTTCTCTTTTCATGACACTTTACCGGTTTTTAAGGAAATAGTTGATTATTACGATTGGGATATAGCCCAAATCCAATATAATTATATGGATACGGGGATCCAAGCCACCACAGAAGGATTGAAATATGCCCACGAAAAGGGAATGGCAGTTGTTATTATGGAGCCCCTCCGAGGTGGGTTTTTAGCAGATCCTCCGAAAGAAGCCATCCAAGTGATGAAAAAGGCAAAAACAAACCGAACCCCCGTAGATTGGGCACTGCAATTCCTTTGGGACAAACCTGAAATTTCGGTGGTGCTCAGCGGAATGAGCGAAATGGGACATGTCTTAGAGAATTGCGAATCGGCAGACAATTCGGGCATTCATTCTCTGAAGGAGGAAGATGCCAAAATTATCAATCAATTGGCAGAAATATATCAGAAAAAGACGTTAGTTCCCTGTACTGCATGTCAATACTGTATGCCTTGCCCTTCGGATGTGAATATCCCTCAAAACTTTGCCCTCCTCAATAATAAAAACATGAAAGAAGGGACATTCAGTAACCGGATTTTGCAATGGTACATTACCCGAAAATACAAGAAAATGGCAAAGAACAAAAATCAACTCAAGAAGAATGAGAATAACGGGAGAGCCAGCCTATGCATAGATTGCGGACAATGTGTGCCAAAATGCCCCCAAAGCATTGATATTCCAACAGAATTGGACAAAGTCAAGAAGATCATGGAAGAGGGGGAAGACATTGAGGATATCTATCCCAAACCCTCATAATCATAATCCTTTCATTAGAAGCGCATATAGAAAGAGGAGAAAAGAAAAAGAATAGAGATTGAGAAAATCGGAAAAGAAAGAGAAAATAGATTGAGTAAATCAGAAATAAAAGAAAATAGGGTACATTAAGACGAATTTGGTGAAAAAAGAAAGAACGATTGGTTTTTGATAGGGCGATATCAATTAAAGAAACGAGAAAATCAATAATCTCTTAATCTACCGATTTTTTCCTTAACCAATCGGTCGGTTTTCTTTAATGCTTCCTGAAACATATCGAACACACCATAGCCTTGAACTTTACAATCAAATTTGCCGACCTTTGTCCAGAAATGGATTTTGATTTCCACGTGTTGATCTCCCTTTTTTCCGGGACCAATTTTATTCATGAGAACCTTCATGTTACCATGAACCAGAAACTTCTGATAATTTTTAATAAAGCGGTTGAACCTGTCAATCATTTTGGATTTGTTTATTTCATCCACATCCACATCATTTTCCGAAAATTGAATCCAAATTCGTTTTTCCTCGATTTCCATTTCGGCAATAGGTTCAAGAAAATCGGTCCGGGTAACAATGCCCAGTAATTTTTCACCTTCTTTAATTATTAAAGACCCGATATTGTTATCATGCATCTTTTTCTCGGCATCTTTAAGAGTGGTCGTTGGAGGAACAGTTATTACAGGACTCACCATTACTGATTCCACGGGCACATTGGTCATCTCTTCTTTTTCTCCCTTTCTATCTCCGCGAGTTTGCCGAAACCGGGGTTTGGTACTAAAGTCCAATAAGTCTTGCTGGCTGATGATCCCAACCAGCTTTTTATCATCTATAATGGGCATATGCGAAATTTTGTGTTTTCTGAACATTGCCCTAACTTTTCCCACATTGTCCGAAGGCTTCAGAGACATCGGATTCTTAGTCTGAATGGTTGAAATCTCATTTTCACCCCAATTCTGCATAACTGCCCCGTGAATAGTCTGTTCATCAGTAATAATTCCTTTTATCTGATCCCGTTCGAATACGGGTATTTTACTAAAATTAGTCTGAATCATCAATCGGGCTGCTTTCACTAAGCTGTCAGTGATCTGTAATTTGGGTGCAGGTTGCATTACTCTTTTAACCCGTGTCTTGGTTTCATCAATTTGGGATTTATCGATCATTGAACTCGACACGATTCCCTTGTAATTTCCCTTCCCATCTACAACCACAACCGCAGAGGGCTTTTCCTTTTTAAGCATATGAAGACAACTTTTCAGTAGATCATTTTGATTTACCGTCTGAAAGCCTTCCGAATAGAACTCTTGTACTGAATTAATAAACATCTTTCCAATTCACCTATATAATTCAGAAGAGATGTTAATTATAAAGCTAAGGGTTCAATCCTAAAAATAAAAAGAACAAAGACTTATTAGAGAAATAGAAAAAAAACTGACGAGGAAAATCAAATGATTTTTGTTCCCATAAATCCTCACTAAAATAGATATCCTACAAGTTGATGTTAATGTTTTTGATAAATTGGATTAAAAAATTACTGGGAAATGATGTTTATCCCGTGGAAAAAGTTAGAGAACAAGAGAAGAGATACAGAAAATGGTTAAAAACCCATAAACTGCCAGAGCCCACCCAAAAACAGTTAGAATGGTTGGATGCGGAGATCGGGATGTTTTGTCATTTTGGAATAAATACATTTCACAATAAGGAATGGAGCGATGGAACCTTACCGGCAGATACATTCAATCCAAAAAAGCTGGATTGTGAACAATGGGTGAGAACCGCACAAGAAATGGGAGCAAATTACATGATCGTGACTGCCAAACATCACGATGGCTTTTGCTTGTGGCAAACTAAAACAACCGACTATTCCGTCGCCAGTAGCCCTTGGAAACATGGAAAGGGGGATGTGGTGAAAGAATTTGTACAAGCGTGCAGAAAGCATAACATGAAATTCGGTTTTTATCTTTCCCCCTGGGATCGCCACGAGGAGAAATACGGATGCTATAACGAGGAGGGTGCATACGATGAGTTTTACATCACTCAATTAACCGAATTACTTTCCGAGTATGCCGAAGAAGACGAAGCTTTTGAAATTTGGTTCGACGGGGCGGGAAGCAAGG
>CAZEPC010000014.1:0-6970 GCA_964513765.1 uncultured archaeon | reverse complement strand
GACACACATATGATTGGGAGAGGATTATGGGAGTGTGTGACAAATACCAACCAAATGCCATGATATTCAACATGGGAAAACCTACCATCCGTTGGGTCGGAAATGAAAACGGACTGGCAAAGGAAGCAAACTGGAATGTGTTGAAGATGGAGGGAGATATGATGAAGATGGACAATGAAGCATTTGACAACGTTGGAATGAAATTGGAGGAATGTCATGGATTAGGTAATGTGTGGATACCAGCAGAATGCGATACAACCATTAGAAAATCCCGTTTTGGGAGAAAACATTGGTTTTACCATACGGATGATGAGAAAAACCTTCAATCCTTGGATGATCTTTTGGAAATATACCATAAATCGGTGGGGAGGGGCGCAAATCTTCTTTTAAATATCTCGCCCAACCGACAAGGACTTCTTCCAGAGGTAGATGTGCAGAGGGCTCGAGAATTTGGAAAGAAAATTAAGAAAATGTATTCCAAACCTATGTTCTTATGGGAAAACCAAGAGAGAAATGAGAAACGGGAAATTATGATTGACTTGGGGAAGAATTTACTATTTAACACCCTCATGTTGGAAGAAGCGATCAAATCAGGGCAAAGAATCCGAGAATATCACGTAGAGTATCGGGAAAATAACATATGGAAGAAACTCTCATCGGGATACAGTATTGGACATAAGAAAATTGATCGGTTTAAGAAAAAGAAGGGGAATGCAATCAGATTAAAGATCCCAAATTCCCTCTCAAACCCAATCATGAAAAGGATCTCACTTTATAATAATTAACCAAAAAATATAGTTTCCTTTTTTTCATCCATTTCTTAATAAGAGAGAGATTAAAGAATTAAGAGTCGTCCAAAGGAAATGTGGCGACCCTGGTGGCAAAGGTGTTATTTGGTCTGGCACCCTCCCAATAAACATACATTTCACCTTCAACTGGAATCCAATGCGAGTACCTCCATGTGTGGAAATCTCCGGGTGTGGTACTCTTTAAAAGTGGGCCATCGGGAGTTAAATCATGCCAATGAGTTAAATCAGGGGAATATGCCATGCCGGTCGCCAAATTATAAACCGGATCGTGCCAGTTGAGATGGGCACCCTCATAGATTAACAACATCCCGACTTTCATCGGAATTAGACATGCCGGGCGTGTAACCCAGTTATGCCAGCCAGTAGCCTCGAAAAACATTGCTGGTTTCGCATTTACGATATCACCTAACCAAGGTTTCCATGTCACCCCGTCATCCGAGATGAAATGATATGGTCGGGCAGCACTCTTATGGGCCTCTGCATTCACTGTCATATGCCATTTATCCCTATAATAGATGATAAAGGGGTCTTTATAACCTTTTAGAGATGCTTCGGGGCCATTGCTCATCTGGGGATGGTGAATAACTTCCATGGACTTTGGATCAAAATCTTGGGGATCCTCTACGGGGTCCAGCTTCCAAATAGCCCAAGCACCCAAAAACGAGGTACATCCATATAAACAGAATTTTCCATCGGGTTGAATTACCAGAGAAGGGCGTTCGAATACTTGGCATTCCATGTCTGTTCGATGAATCTTTTTCACAAGGGAAAAATCAAATCCATTCTTACTTTTAAGGATACGAATTTCATATCCCCTACTACCCCGATTTCCCTCCCCCGTCCTCATCCTCACGGCCAGCCAAAATTCATGATTTTCGGCATCAAAGGCTACACTGGGAGCTCCCGCCCACCAGTTTTCCTCGTTTTTCTCGGGTTCAACAATGGTTTTAAAATCAGCAAGTGCATCCACAATATCTTTACGATCAAATATCATTTTCTTATTACTTATTTCAATACCAGAATTTATCAAGTTTTCCAAAAATTCTGAATTTCTTAAAATTTTCACATCTGTCAAATCATTTATAATATCCAATCTCTAATAGATCTACAAGAATTTTGATTATGAAAATTAGCTGATAGGTGAGCATAAATGAAAGTGATTGTCTGCGGCGGAACCGGTTTCATTGGATTACGGGTTATCGAACATCTGTTGAAACGAGGACACTCGGTGAAATCTCTTTCCATCCCAGATGTACCAATGGGAAGTTGGTTCCCTCAAGAAAAAGTCGAAAATGAGTATAAAGATGTGTTTAGAACATCAAGAAATGATCTTACAGAATTTTTCCGCGGTTTCGATGTATTGGTATATGCGATCGGACCCGATGACCGTATCACACCAAAAGTTAGTAAAGACTGCTCAGCTTATGATTTCTTTCATGAAAGATTGGTCAAGGGCGCGGCAAAAACCATAAAGGCTGCCCGATTAGCAGGAATAATAAGATGCATCATATGCAATTCCTACTTCGCTTACTTTAACAGAGAAAGACCGGAATTAAAGCTAGCTGAAACACACCCATATATCCGCTGTAGAGTGGAACAGGCGGATCGCTGTATCTCGATTGGGCGCACACCAGCACCTCAAATGAATAAAGAATCCAGTATTAATTATCATATACCGAAGGAAATGGATGTAATCATCATGGAACTGCCCTACATTTTCGGGACCCACCCCGTCCGACAACCAATTTGGAAGGATGTAATCATCAAGAGGCTGAAGAAGATGAAACCTTACATTTTTTTCTTTAGAGGGGGGTCGAATATGATCACAGTCAAACATGTGGCGGAGGCCATTGTTGGGGCGGTCGAAATAGGAACCGGACAAAATAGATATCCCATTGGGGATCAGAATGTGTCTTGGGAGGATTGGCTGAATATCTTACTTGAGGAACTGGGTATCAATCGGAAAATCTTGTTTATGCCCGCTTGGATCGGATCGCTTTTCGGAAGATATCTGCGTTGGAAAGAAAAAAGGGAGGGAAAGGAAGCCGGTCTTAACTATCGTTATTTATTCAAGAATATACAATCCCAGGAGTTTTATTTCGATCCAACAGAGAGTCAATCAGAATTGAATTATACCGGGGGAGAATTGGAACAAACCATCCGAAAAACCGTTCGTAGATGCCTCAAGGATAGAGAAAAAGAATGAAAGGCAAAGCAAAAAAATAAACCTAAGGAAGACAGGGGTCAGCTTATCTCCGCCCCAATCTTTAGGGATATGAGAAGATGCAGTTTAAGTTTTATTCTCAGCATATTGGTATCAAGTTCGGCGGTGGCCTTAATTTTTTTTTGAGTCTTTTAACTTTCATAGCCCAAATCTTTTAGCTCTTCCTCAGTTGTATCAATCAAATCTTCAAGGATGTCCAGCTCTTCTTTAATGCAAGAAATATTAACATCTTCACCCTTCACATGCTTAAAGAAAAGAGCAATGTTACTATCTTGTCCTAAATCAATAATGATAATGAGATATTGTTGTGTTTCATACATAATTCGCTTATACTTGTACTGTTCCTCAGTTTTAGGCACGGCTTCACAGATTAATTGAATTGAATGTAGTGATTTAATCACCTCGGCAAGTTTAATTCCTAAATGGGGAGTATTAACCTCATTTTCTCCCCTGGGAAAGGAACTAAAATACACTGTTCCATCATTGTAAAATGTTACGGCATTTTCCAAATGGGGTAATTCATCTTTAATTTTTTTAAAAAGTCTTTCAATGATCATTATTAGTTCTCCTTGGTAGGTTTTGTGTGCTTTTTTTCTGATTTAGATTTTTTCTTAGGTGGTTCATCGGAATTTGGCTTCTGTTGGGTCTTATTCATTGATTTACGATTTTCAATGGGCTTTTTTCCCACTTCTTTCAGTTTCTGTAAGGTTTTTCCTAAATCCCATTTTTTACCAAAATATCTCTCGGAATTATGATAAAGTTTAATAAAAATAATAAACCCAAGTATAAAAATCGAAAGAATAGAACCTATAACCGAAAAATTCAAACTTAAATAAAATGTGGCTAAGAGCAACTGAATGACAGTGGTAGTGAAGCCCAGACGGAAAAATTTTTTTGAATCAATAGGACGCTTATTCTTTTTAGCCAAATTCATCACCAAGATATTATCACCCATTGGTGTTAAATTGTCTCCCCAATTTACGCCAAAAATGAGGGAAAAGAAGACAAAATTTGCCATTTCGGGGGAAAAATCTATCACAATAACATTTACAACGGGAATAAGGATTTTAGTAATAGGAATATTATCAATAGTGGCACTTAAAATTGCGGAAGTCCAGAGTATTAATATAACGGCAGTATAGACATTGCCCGAGGTTATACCAAGCAACCATTTGCCAACAATTGTTATGATCCCCACGTTCTCCACCGCGCCAGCAATTATAAAAATACCCATCAAATACAAGAATAGCTCAGTATCGATTTTTTCAATTATTTTATTTTGGTCCAGCCCACTTAATATAATTAAGAGAATCGCTCCAGTCAATGCAATAATATTGGCAGGGATAATAGAGCTAGGGACTATAATAAAACACACCAAGACAGTAATTAACACATAAACGGATTTTTTAAAGAGGGTTTTACTTTGGATGAAATTCATGGGATCAAACTCCATCAAGATCTTGATATTCTTTTCATCAAAGGAAAGATCATTTTTAAATTCCACATAAAACAAGCCTACAGTAATCACAAACACCAAAAGGGAAAAAAGACCGATATTTATGAAGAATTGATTAAATGACAATCCCGCGGAAGGGACAACGAGGATATTTGGTATTGAGGAGATTGAGAAGATCGTGCCTCCAATATTAACTAAAATGGCCTGGGTGAGAATGTAGGGTTCTGGATCAAAATTCAGCATTCGAGAAATTGTGATCGTGAGGGGGATTAAAATCATCACAGTGAGGATATTGTTCAATATTGCCGATAAAAGGACGGAGATAAAGCATAGCATTGGGAGAAGTCTTTTGGGATTCTTGGCCACCATTTGTACGAACCGAAATGCCAAATACCGAAATACCCCAGCAGAGTGGGAGACATTCACAATAATGGACATCCCAAAAATCAAGATGAGTGATTGGAGGTTGACAAAGTCTTCCGTTTCCGATCCGATAAGATAATCAATGATGACGGATGGTTCTGTACCCTCTAAATAAGTGAGAATAAAAAAACACACAACTGCCCCCGTCAACGCAACAACCGCCCGGTTATATTTATCCAATAAAATAAGGATAACAACCCCGAAAAAAACAGCTAAAACAAGAATTGTACTGATTAACATAACACCCACATATCTATCAACAACCTTATCATAATTTAGAATTTCACAAATTTATAGTTTTTCTTTGTGATTTTTTATTTTCCTTGATAAGAAAATACCACACTCAATTTGAAGGATTATTCTCTCTTGCTTATAAAGGTAAAATCTTTCCCAAAAGGAAAAACTTCCGGTCTGGATACCATAAAATATTATTTCCATTCATTTGGGTAAAGCTACAATACATTGCTAAATCATGACGGTCGGATATACCCAATCCTTTTCCGGTATGATCCATGAGAAATTCTGGCTCTGAAAAAGTAATAGGCTGTTTGGCTTTTTTAGAATATACTCCTTTTGCCAAGTAAATAGGTCTTCTATGTTTCTGAGTGTCTAGGGGGCCAAAATCTTTATAATGCCCATCATGATTATGAAAAAGGATAAAATATTTGTCTTTTTCGTATTGAAAGATAGGGCAGGGACTTAATGGATGTTTCAAAGGCTCCGAATCATCATTATATTTTAGAGGTTTTGGATCGGCCCATTTATCAGCACCTTGATTTGAGATAGAATAATATGGAGAACCTCGGGTTGTTCTCATAACACAGAAAAGTCTTTCATCTGGAAGCTTTACGATAGAAGGCTCTTGCACAACGCTTATATCTTTATCTTCAACATGGCCAACTTTTAATGCATCTTCATTAGAGCTAATATAAGAGATATCAAATTCGGAAGGAGATGGATCTTCATCAAGATTATTAAATCGCATAAATTCAACCACAGATTCCATAGCTGTCCAGTGTTTTCTAGGAGGGGAGTGCCTCACAGCATTACTCACCCATCTTGTAAAACCGCAATAGTATTTATCCTCGGAAAGCCTTAGAGGTTTCTGCCAAATTATGATGTTTGTAGGATAATTTTTATCTGGATTATCATAAATCGAGCGTGGCATGGGTATTGGTTCGGGTTCCGACCATCTTGCCCCACCATCATCAGAAAATATCCCCTTTAAAACTCCCGTGGTATGGAAGAATGTGTCATGTATTCCAATATGTTGATTATAAAGAACATAAATTCGGCCAGATTTTGAAACCATAGGAAATCCCCAGGATGCCATATTTCCCTTCTCCGAAGGCTCTTGACCCGCAATTACTTTTGGTTCAGCCCAGGTCTCGCCTTGATCTGTAGATTTTGAAAACACAATTCTTTGATCATTTGAACCCTCTTGACTACTTTGAGTCCATACTGCCATTAATCCCTTATTAACCTGCTTATTAAACGCTTCAAAGACAAGAAAATGTTCGTTACCCATATCAGTAGGTTTTATTTTTTTATAGGTTTTGGGAGTAAAGACAACGTAATCGGGTTGCGTGGCATGTAACTCTTTTCGGAAATCTATTTTTCTCGATCTTAGCCAGTGTAAAAGATTAAAAAAGAACATACAGAGATATTCATATATTGAAATAAAAATCTTTCTTTATATACTCTCTTTCATCTGGCCTATTTTTTCAATATTGGGGGGTTGTTTTATTTTTCTTTTGAGAGAAAGAGCTCAGAGAGAGATGTGGGAGATTTAGTTTTTTTATTTATGGGTAGAGTAAATTTAAATACAGATCCCTTTCCGAGTTCACTATCTACCGAAATGTTCCCCCCGTGCAATTCAACAATTTCCTTCGCAATAGAAAGTCCTAATCCAGACCCTTTAATTGTTTTGACATGTTCAGATCGATAAAATCTCTGGAATAAATTAGCCATGTCTTCTTCTTTAATTCCAATCCCCGAATCTTTTACTTCGATAGTGACACATTCATCGACTTCATCTTTCATTGCAAAGATTAAGAT
>CAZEPC010000013.1:9073-28000 GCA_964513765.1 uncultured archaeon | reverse complement strand
TTTCCCAGATGTTCATGACTCACAGATTTACAGATATTCTTCTGTATATGATAAACTAATTCAGAATCATTTTCTTTTTTTATTATTTTCACAAGGTAATATTTTTTGAAAATATATTTTTCTTGTATTTTTCTTTCAACACTTTCATATTTTTCATCAAATTTGAAATGCTTTTGATAAATATTCCTTAGATGTGGAAATAAAAGGTATATTTTCTCTTTTTTAATTTTGTAAAATCCAAAATCTTTTTTAACCAATGAATTGAATTTTGATGATTTAGTTATTCTTACCAATTCAGTAGTTATTTTGTCCATTTTTCTTTTACATTTTTCACATTTTCTTTTTTTTTCTGAAGGTTCTTTTTTGATTTCTTTTTTTCTATTGAAGTATTGATTATTTGAAAAATATTCTATCAATGTAAAAAACTTCTTATAGCTATTCAAGGGTTTAGTAAAAGAACTAAAAATTTCATTTACTTGACAATTCTTTTTTTTAATACTACAATTTAAATCATGTCTTAATATAATATCCGAATAATTTTGATATAAATCGGCCAAATATCCGATTAATTTTGCCTCGTTATTTCTAATGGAGATTTGAGAATTGATTACTATACTAAAATCATTTCTAAATGTTTTTATTTTTAATATTTCAATTAATTTTCCCAAAAAATGATAAAATTGAGAGAATTTTTTATTTTCAAGCTTCAGGTTTATTTTTAAATTATTTTCATAATTTTCATCTAAAAATAACTTGTTTTTAATATTCATAATTATTTCTATTTTTTTAGTTTTTAAAATAACGAATTTAGTGAATTGGGTGATAAATATCTTTTAAAGTAAAACTGTGATTAAGAAAGAACCCAGCATGAATGGAATTAGTGGAATTTTTAATTTCATTTCAATCCCATTTATATTATTATTATTATATTTGAAACAAGATAATAGTAAAAGATAAAATAGAAAAAATTCAAAAAGATCGTGCATTCCGAAAAAGCTAATGGAAAAAATAGTAATGTCTATGGTATAGTCTAAATAAAAAATAGTTAAACAAAACACCTTGAAATCGCCCCCTCCAATAATATTTCTTATTCTTAAACTTATAAGAATGGCAATAATTAAGAAAAATAAAATGAAAATATCTAAAGTAATTTTTAAGGGAAAAATTAGCCAAAATAAGATCTCTATTAAATAACCCAAAAAAAGAATCTTATTTGAAATGCTAAAATTGAAATAATCTTGTATAGAAAAGATAAGTAATAGAAAAAATAATAGCAAATACCTAGTATAAATTAGCCACATTTGATTTCTCCCAGAATTTTATAAAATCACTTAGTGCTTTCGCTTTTAAGTATTCATTTTTATATCTAAAAATTCGGATTCTTCCATATCTTTTTTCTTGCACTAATCCTATCTTTAATAGATATTTTAAATGGGTTTTAACATTATTATGATTTAAACCTGTTTTTTCTGCAATTTTTGTAATGTTAATCTCTTCATTTAATGCTAACAATTTTACTATTTTTGTCCGACCCTTGGAACTTAATATCTCTTCTAAAGGTATTTTATTTAACTTATTCATTTTTATCTACTCTTTCAAATCGATTTTTGAGTAATTCTTTTACTTTTTTATCTAAAATATCCATTGGTATTTTATTTATTGAATAATAGGAGGTCCTTCCTTTCTGTCCCTTTGCTTTTACATTTAGAGATATTATTTTGCAATTATTTAGTGATTTTAGAAAATGCCAGATTTGAGTATTTTTTCGGGGTTTTTTTCTATATTTCTTACATAATTTAGAATATTTTTTTTTAATATAATTGATATTTATTTCCTTTTTATTCATTTCTTGTGATTTTGAGATTATAGATTTCAAAAGTAGAAGTTGATGAGTATTAAGCATTAAAATTGCATCATTTTGAAGGCTTGGAATAACATTCTTAACAGCATTTTGCACATCTTCTAATTCAACTTCTTTTTTTCCCTTATATTCTGCTATCTTTATTGAATTTCTTGAAATATTTAACGCCTTCCTTACATCACCTGAATCAGAGCAGATATCAGATATATATTCTGTTAAATCATCTTTAAATACTCCAGATTTCACTGAAAGTGTTATTCTTTGCTTCAATATATCGAATAATTGTTTCTTTCTATATTTCTTAAAATTTATTACGTTTTCTTGAAGAGTGCTTAATGTGGAATTATCCAAATTTTTTAACAATGAAAAATTCCTGATAATTGATATAAGAGAAAGGTTAGACTTTTTTCTAAAATTTGCATCATTGAATCTTGATAGACTATATATGAGATCAAAATCAGATTTTAGTAGATAATTTAATTCATCCAGAATGAGAAGTAAATATATCTTTTCTTTTATTAGATAATTTTTAAGTGTATTTGATAATTCTTGTGAGGAATATCCCCTCTTTGGCAGTTCAAGTCCAAGTTTCTGAAGAATGCAATGAAGAACTCTATAACATGACTTTTGTTTCCGGCAATTAATATGGATATATTCAATATTTAGATTCCTTTTTCTCGCGGATTGTAATATCATATTTCCAAATGTTTTGGTTATTAATGTTTTTCCAACTCCAATAGGTCCTTGTATGAGTATTTTTCGTGAGATTTCAAATGGGTTTTCAATAATTTTGATAAAAATTTTGGATAAGATTAATAATTCTTGTTCTCTGTGCATTATATTATCTGGGATATAATCAATCTCTAAGTATTTTTCATCAATAAATAGATTCTCTTTAAGATATTGTTGCTCTAAATAATTTTTCATGTTTTATTTACCTCTTCATGCTAGCAAAAACAAAAATTAATTTGTCGTTTTTTTCAAAAAAAACCATAAACGATTCTAATTTTTTTATTTAGTTTCTATTAGATTTTCATTTCAATTTCCCATAAACTTTCAAATCTTTCTTGAATCCACGAATATATATCAGTTATCCATCCAACTAAGAAAAGAAAAAGTATTATGACTAATGCCCATATAAGACCAGTTTCAAGAGTGGATCCCCCAGATTTATCTATTATTATTTTTTTATACATTTCTATTAAGAACTGATTAATTTTTCTTAAGGTCAATTTCATAATATTTTATTTTCTAAAAAGATTTAAATCTCTATAATATTTCACTAGTATGAAATTGTTTAGGATTTGGAGATTTACGTTGCTTTTTAGCAATGAGGAACCTCGCAGCTTATATCCGACCAAGTAGGTATTTGGAATACCTAAGTGAAAGCTTAAACCTAAAAGAGAAACGAATTAAATGAAATATGATGATTGGTTATTACCATGAATATCTCTTATAAAATTTAATTGGAACGATTAGGTCTCTTGAAGAAAGGGAAAAAAAAACTATGATGGAGTCGGAAAAGAGTTTTTAGTATCCCGAAAAGTATGATATCTCATTCCTTTTATAGGAAACAAAACTGCGGGTATCAAATCCATTAACATTTTCATATTTTCAAATCATTTTTATTTTTTTTAAATTAATTTTCTTATTTTTATTTAGAAAAATCAATATTTGTTTTTTTTTTTTATACGCTAAGCCCAGGAGACCAAACATTACCATTATTAGCCCTATATACAGGTTTAATTCATTTTTCTTATAGATTGAAAACTTAATTACTATTTTTTCAGCAAAATGATATTCACTAATGATACTAATATTTAATTCGTATTTTCCAGGTTTTTCTGGATACTTTATAAATATATTGAGGATCTCCCCTTTTTTCTCAAGATCTTGAATTTGAAGTTTCGTGCTATTGATTTGCCATTTGAGTTTATTGGCCAATATTAAACTATTATTGTTTATGTTATTAAATTCTACGATTATCGCCTTTAATTTGAAAAATCCCTCATCATATTTGATTTTAGTATAAGATTCATTACAGATCCTTATAGAAGCATTTATTTTTTTTGTTAGAATAGAAAACTCTATTTTTAGATTTTTAAAATATTTACTTTCTTTTAAAAATACATTAATATTGAATTTCCCTACTTTATTTAGGGTTTCATTAGATATTAAGAATTTAAGATTATTTTCCTTTAGAGAAATTTGAAAAATTTTTATTTTTTCTTCATTGCTATTTAGAATTTTCACTTTAGCTTTTTCGCTATTATTGTATTTGAATTTTTGATTTTCTTTTGCTATAACAATATTCTTAAATTCAAAATCTTCTCCAATTTTTTGTGTATATGTATTTTGACAAGCATCTAGAAGACTTGGTGTGTATTTTGAAATGTTTATTTTTTTTCCAATTCCTTTTTTCTGCGAGTTTATCAAATCATTACTATAAAAAATTAAAAAAATAAATGAATTTTCTCGGGTCCTAGATGAATTTAACAAACTATTAGAGTTGATCGTAATTTTCTTGTTTACAGCAGTATTAAGTCCAGTTTCTGAGTTATAATTTCCCTCTAAATTAATAGTTTTAAAAGAATTTTGTAAAATCTCCTCAGTAGTTTCTAAATCATTAAAATTTTCAGATAAAAAACATATACTGATATTCTCGAGATCGTCTTTATCCCCAACATAAACTTTCCAACTGCTATATATTGTTATATTCTCTCCAGGATAATATATATCCTTGTTTAAACCTATGTTAATCTCATTTTCAATCAAGTAAAAACAAGAAGAAGTCTCAAATTTATCAATAGGCATTAATAAACAAAAAAATAGAATAATATACACATTAGATATTCTTAAATTTCTATACTTTTTCATATAGGATTTTATATATAATATGGAATTTAATATACTAAATTATTTAACGAAATGCGAAAGAAGTCCCATCCCTTTAGGGTGCGACAAGAGGTTACGTGGTAAAATTCAGAAAAAACTGACCATTGTATCAATCAATGGGAGGCTATATACACGCGCGATGATGGTAACGTCGTGGTCCGAAGCTATGGTGACAATGTAGCCCTGAGAGGGAGTGACACCCTCAACTAGTGGGAGCTAGCTTGCTTTCGCAAGAGAAACGAACGTGAAGACTCATTTAAACCTCGTTAATGGGGGCAAGTCACCGCTGCGATTGTCTTGTAAGTAAGGATAAAGGATCTGTGTTCCTAAATCACGGATTTGTTGATCGACTACCTTTGGGGATAGGGTCTCTCTAAACGAAAGATATACCCACGTTTGCCACGTGAAACTTGATAAAACTCATCATCCCTCGACAATGTCCAGTAGCCTGAGGATAACTAAGGGAGATGGATGAGGAGGCAGAGGAAAATCGAAAAAGCAAATGCCCTTTGCAATGAAGGGGATAGAGTCCGAAATTCGGAAACAACTCGCCCAAAAGGGAGCTGACTTCGATTTGGTCTAATCAGAAAGCAAACCCTTGATAATCTTCAAGAAAGGGCTGACGGAAAAGACATGATAGACATGTTACCGAAACCGGCAACGCAAGGGATACATCCCAATTGGGAAAGGTTACCTTGGAAACGCCTGGAAAGGCGAGTCGAGAGAGTGCGAGGAAAGATTTTCTGTGCTGCCAAAGACAACGAAATGATTCGTTGTTAATCCGGTGACGGCTTTGGACATTAGGCTCGAGCCACGTGCGGAGAAATTCGTACGCGTGGTTCCTAAAGGGGAACGAACCCGCGAAGGTTCTGCCCTACCCGACGCGGGTAGGCTTCAATAAAACAATATAATAAGAGGATATAATTAAAAATAAAAGATAGGTGAAAAAAATAAGAATTTTGGTTTTTTCGCATTCCTTGATTCTAATCTCGTTATTTTTGTTTTTTTCTTTCTTTTTCTAAATCTTTATGCATATTAAGAAGGACTTCGGCTTGTTCGGAGAATTGGACAACTTTGTCTTTATCACCAACATTCTTTGCGACTCTGGCAGCTTTACCATAAGCCTCCGCAGATGCTTTGAAATTCCCATCCTCCAAGGCTTGTTCTGCTTCTTTGACAAATTGTTCCATTTGTTTTTGAAATCTTTCTGCCTCTTTTCTTAACTCTTCTTTTTCTTTTTGGGCTTGGGCAGTTAATCCCCTTCTTCTTTTTCCTTTTCCCTTACCTTTTCCCTTTCCTTTTCCCTTTCCTTTTTTACCTTTTTTCTTTTTCTTGGTGGGGGTTGGAATTAGTTTAATAATTTCATTGATTTTTTGAACTAGCTCTTGAGCGATTTCATCTTCCCCTGAATGTAAGGCATATTTGACTGCTTGTTCATATAATCTAATAGCCTCCGGTAAAGATCCCCTTTTAGATGCCCTTTCTGCCCTGTCCATTGCTCTCCTTCTTCGAATTCTTAATTTTTCCTTTGCTTGGGAAACCCGATATCTTTTAATTGTGATGTAGTTAATTCCACTGGAAATTATTATGTATATAATTGGAAATATCCAAAAATTTGCAATCGCCCAATTAGAGAAAAAATTATAAAGAATTTCGCCAAATGCGCCTGGAATTGGTTGAATAAACCAGCTTTTTAATGTTTCACCCCATGTATTTACGTCAATTAAAGGACCATTACCGGTGGGAAGATATGTTACAAAAAAGAAACTCAGCAAGGCTGCAATACTTCCATACTGTATACTTTTTTTATCTACTTCATCCTTTTCTCTTTCTAAAGTTGGAATTATCATTAATCTTGTAAAATAATTTATATCTCTCATTTTTCCGTCAATGACAATTCTGCCTGTTAATTTTGCCCAAGACATTGATATTTTTCCTTGTGCAACGCCCATTATACTTGAAGCAGTCCCTTCTAATCTGACAGCAACGTCTTTCTTTCTTTCCCCGCTTGTAATTTTGGGTTCTCCTTTTTCAAATTTCAAAGTTATAGATCCTACATCCCAAACATGGACTACTACAAATTTTGCTCCATCTCCAGTCCAATCATATAGGCTGACTGCTATATCTGGTTCCATAGTTCTTAGAGTTACTATTGCTTTGAATGCCTTTACTACTCGATCAATAATTTCTTCTTTTCTTCTTTTTTCCATTTTCATGGTTTCTCGGACTTTTGCAACTAATTCTTTTACTTTAGCGTCCTCACCCATTTCTCCAGAAATTACTGCAGCTAACTTGAATAATTTTGCAGCATTCACAAATTTCTCTCTTTCTAATTGTTGTTTAGCTTTGGCTATTAAAATTCTTCTTCTTTGTCTAAGGGGTTTTTTTCTCTTTTTTTCCAAATATTCTCTTTCGAGCTCATCTTTGGTTTCCCTTATCTTTTTTGCAGTAGCCTTGAATTCCTGGGCAATGGCCTTTTCCCCCAATCCTGTGGAAGCTTCGGATGCTAATTCATAATATTTTGCCGCTTCTTCAAATTTACCGTTTTCCATACTTTTTTCTGCTTTATTTATAGATTGGGCTCTTTGATCCTCATACATTTGCCTTTTTTGTTCTAATTCTCTTTTCTTTTTTTCTTCTTCAATTCTTCTTTCCATTTGCTTTTTAATTTCTCTAATTTCTTTTGCTCTTTCTATGTATTTTTCTGCCAATTCTTTTCTTCCTAAACTTTTTGTAATATTGGCAGCATTTTTATACAATTCAGCAGCCTCTTCTTCCTTTCCTTCTTGTTCTAAAGTAGCTTCTGCTTTAGATAAAATTCGAGCTAATTTTGCTTCTTTCAGTCTTATATCCTTTTCTTTTTCCCATTTTTTTCGATATTCGAATTCTTTTTCGATAATTTCCTTCGCTCGTGCCTCTAATTCTTTTGCTCTTTCCTGTTCCTTCATTTCAACACTTACTTGGGCGGCTTTCTTATACACTTCCGCTGCGTTTTTGAATTTTCCTTCCTTCATCAAATTCTCAGCTTCAGCTAATAGTTTTCTTCTTTTTACTTCTCCTTTTTTTCTTTTTTCGGTTAAGGTTGCCTTTTCTCGTCTTTGTTTTTCTAATTTTAGCATTTCTTCTGCTGTTGCACGGAACGTTCGCATTCTTTCTTTTTCGGCCAGCTCTTTTGACATTTCTGCAGCTTCCATAAAAAGATCTTTTGCTCTAATAAAATCTCCCGCAGCTTTAGCAGCTTCAGCTTCTTCAACCTTATTTTTTCTGTTTTGCTGAAGTCTCTTACGACGTTCCTTGAGTTCACGTCTTTTTAAATCTTCTTCAAATTTTTTACCGTCTTGGGGCATATGTTAATCATCATTCCAAAGTGAGTATAGATATTATCCTAATGAAAATGAAATTTTTTCTGAAAGTATTAGAAAAATAATTTCTTTTTTCTCTAGTTATATTTGATTTTTTTAGAAATAAAAAAATGATCACAAAAATACGATAAATTTTTTACGGTAAAAAACAATTTTCTTTTTAGAGTAAATACAAATTAAATGTGAATGAATTATGGCAAAGAAAAAAGCAAATCAAGATCAGCTAAATATTAAACCAGTCTTGTTAAAAGGCCCAAAATATTTCATACAAGCGATTAAATCCTCACTTAAAGGTATAAAACTCACCAAAGTAATTTCAACTTGGGTAATTGAAAGCGAAAATCTTAGAATAAAAGTAAAAAATGATGGTAATACTGTTTTTACTGGTCTAATAAAATGGATAGGGGATAGGAATGATGGATCCAAAGGATCTGTACTGTGTTTATCATCTGGGAAAGAACTCAAAATTATAAGACCTACAAAAGATACGGTTAAACAGGCGGTTTTAGACACAGAGAAATTAGCAATTGGGATTAATGCCACCACAACAACAAAATGCTCTGTATGTGGTAAAGGTCTTGATTTATTTGATGAATTGGCCTCTTGTCCACTATGTGACGCATTAGCACATAAAGAACATTTGTATGAATGGGTAAAAATGAGAAACAGCTGTCCAGTTTGTAAAAAAGGAATTTCCATTGATAAAAATACCAACAAAATCATTGCCAAAAATTAGCTTAAATGTAAAATACCCTAATTTTTTTATTAAAATGCTTTTTATCATTTGTTATTATGAAACTAAAATCTTTATTACTTGATAAAAAGATGAAATTTATCTTTTTCGGCGGGAAAGGTGGTGTTGGAAAAACTACTTTTGCTTCAATTTCTGCAATATGGGCTGCAAAAAAAGGCAGAAAGGTATTGATTGTTTCTACGGATCCCGCACATTCTCTTTCTGATTGCTTTTCTCAAGATCTAATGTATGGAGAAATTACAAAAATTCAAAAAATAAAGAATCTTAGTGCTTTAGAGATTGAATCAAAATTTGAAATCGAAAAATCTTTTAAGCATTCTAAAGAATTAGATAACTTAGAGAGTATTGATCTTGAAGGGTTAGAACCTCTTTTACAATTTCAAGGTTTAACTCCCCCTGGAATAGATGAAGCAATTGCATTTGGTAAACTTTTAGAATATTTAAATACCATAGATTATGATCTTATCATATTTGATACTGCACCTACTGGGCATACTCTCCGCCTATTGGGGCTACCAAGTATCTTATCTGGTTGGATGGGAAATATCTTAAAACTAAAACTAAAATTTAGTAAACTTTTTTCAAATTTCAAGGCCCTTTTTTCAAAAAATAAAAAAACCCCCCATCCTCAAGAAGAAATGTTGGATCAACTGGAATTATTTAAACAATCTATCGAGCAATTAAAAGATGATTTAATGGATAAAAACAAGACATCTTTTGTTATAGTAATGATACCAGAGACTATGGCAATATATGAAACAGAAAGGTTAATTGGTTCTCTCTTGGAATATAATATCCATTGCTCTAACATCATAATTAATCATATCATTCCTATAAATAAGGATTGTGAATTCTGTAAAAAAAGAAGATTGATGCAGGAGAAACACATTAAAGAAATTAAAAACATTAACAAACAAGATAAAATGAATATCATTGAAGTAAAATTATTTCCTTATGAAATTAGGACTATTGATATTCTGGAAAAAGTTTCACACCGGATTCTTGGTTAGAATTTAGCTCCTCTACGTAAATTTTTCTTTTAATTCGCAATAATAACAAATATCACGATTTTTACCACAAGGTGAATGACATATAGAACAGTGATTTATCTTTTTTTCAATCTTAGGTTTTTCTTTTCTTATAGGTTGTTGATTAAGTTTTTTGAATAATTCTTGATTTGCACGCAAAAGGTTATATTTTATTTCCGGACTATTATCTTCTAATGTGTTTAAAAAAGTTTGGATCTTTTTTCTCAATATGGAAAATCCTTTAATATATGGACAAGGCGTTGTTTGAAGAGGAATACCTTTGTAATAACTATATAAAACGATTTCATTTTCTGGTATTTCTATTAATGGTTTCACTCTAGGGATCAGAAAATCGCTTACATCCTTTTTTTGCCCACTAGGCTTATTTAACATTATTTTTTTGATATCATTTCGCAATATATTCGCTAAAAATGTTTGTGCTTGGTCATCTATATTATGACCAATAGCAATTTTATCGGCATTTAATTCTCTTGCGGTATCATTTAATAATCTTCTTCTCACTGTTCCGCAGATTGTGCATGCATTCATTTTATACTGATGTAATTTTTCAATCAAATCATCGAGATTAAATCCAAATTTAGATTGAAAGCTCACAATTTTTATGGGGACTTTCCATTTTTTACAAATTTCTCTGGCAATTTTGATACTCTCCCCTCTATATCCAGCAATTCCTTCATCGACCAAGATTGCTTCAACCTTAGGTCCTTTAGGATATCTATCTTGTAACTTTTTTACATTATATAGCATGACTAAAGAATCCTTTCCACCAGAAACCCCCACAACAACCTTTTCCCTTGGGGTAAAGAGATTATTTTTTCTAACAGTTCTCCAGATCTTTTTCTCAACAGTAATGATGAAGTGTTTTTTACAGACTTTTTCATTAGAAAGCTTTCTGTGGTAAACGATATTTTTGGAACAATAATCACATTTCATTTTTTATCAATCTTATTAAATTATTACTAAATTTCTAAAAAATTTATATCCAAAATAAGGAAAATCCAAATTTTGCAATTGAAATGATAAAGTTGAGAAGAATGATTAAACCTACTCCCCAGGAAATTCTTTTATATATCTTACTCTTAAGTTTTTTCTTGAGGTCCTTGTTATATTGGATTTCTAATTTAATCAGATTTTCTTCATCTATTTCAATATCCTCTTGAATTCTTATAGAATCAAAATAACCATCAGAAAATGTATCTATTGAATCCCAAGGAATTTCGGATTCTTTATACTCACTTTCATTTATAGTTTTTTTCTTTTTCTTTTTTTCTGTATTGGTTTCCAAAATACCTCTTGAAGAACTTTGATTTTCTAAATCATTATTTTTTGGGCTTAACAGATAACATTGTTTGATATCTGTTATATTATGAAATTCTAAGTTAAGTGAATTACCTGGATTGATAGTGTTTGAATGGAAATATAATTGTTTCTTTTCTCCTTTTTTCCATTTTTCCCCAACCCATTTATCAATTAGTTCTTTGATCATTCTTCCCCCATCAAATATTGCAGTGGGCATTAGATTGAAAAGAGCAACACTAAAACAAAATACAAATGTCCATAATATTTGAGTATTTAACCATGTGGGGAAATCTCCACCTAAAATCCTCCCTATAATGTTTGTGGGGATCCAGAATGGTTTATGGGTCAAACCAATATAAACTAAAACATCTTGTAATGGTATTTCGTCACATGTAAGGGTATATTGGTTTCCCTCAATATCGGTCATGTTGATAGAATCTCCTACTTTAGGATTAATTTGAGTTTCTATAAACTCTTTAAATGTTTTATTTTCTAAATTAATATCAATATTATTTACTTGAGTAATAACTATATCTTCTTGTATTTTCTTTTCATTCAAACCGTAACCCGTAGAGTTTTCAATAACTTGCACTATTTTGATAGAATTATTATCTATTTTGTTATATTCTATACCCAAATAGACATCTTCGAAGGTATGTGCACCAGGGAATAAAGGGGGATAATTTACATTAATTTCAAAGGTTTTCCCTTGGGAATTTGTTAGATTAAGCTTATAGTCTGGTCTTTTTTGGGTTACAATATTTCCTAATGTCTGGTTTTGTTCATAGTTTATGGGTTTATTGTTTATATAAGTAATAATCATATTTTCTTCCATTTTTTGGTAATTATTCCCTCCTTCTTGCCAGTCATCAATACTTGTAATTTTAAAGGCAGAATTGTTGAATTTTTCATAGGAAAAACCAATATATGATTTGAAACCCAATTGTACCGTTCTATTATAAGTTTCTCTAAAATCTTTTTCATAACACTTAAATATGAGCTTATCCCCAATAGAACATTTTATTCTTGTTTCGTTCGCCAAAATACTTCCCAGATCCTTGCCCTTGGTTTGATCCACATTTGTTCCGTTTATTTGGAATATTATATCTCCAGAAAAGATGTTATTTTGATTAAATCCGCCTTCTTTAGAATCTAAAACTTCTTCTACTTGAAAAGTTTGAGCTCCATAACTTAATTTCATAAGGGGGCTGAAAAAGTTTAACAAAATAAAGCATAATAGCGCAACCATTATATTTGCCCAAACTCCGGCCGCGGCCACTCGAAGGCGAGTTTCTGATTTATATTTTTTTGAATAAAGCTGAAATTCATCAACTTCTACAAATGCACCATATCCAATTATAAAAAATACTCCTGCCCCGAAAATGCCTGATGATTTAACTTCTATTCCGTCGATTTCTGCCGCTATTGCATGAGAGCATTCATGGACACTAATTGTGATAAGAAGTGGTAATAAAAATTCACTAAACATAGGTAGACTTATAGTAACTCCCGGAATTAGTGGAATAAGTGCATTTTCTACTTGAGGCTGAATAATTAAGATAATCAAATTGGAGATAAAGAAATAAAGAGCAAAAAGCATTAGAATAAAGGAACCAATTATGCCAATATTCCAAATAATTTTCCAAAATCTATTATATTTTCTAGAAATTTTTTGGAAAAATTTGTTAAAGACTTTTGTTCTAAACATTATAAGAAAAGGAAACATTAAGGTTATGTTCTCTTTCTTTTTCCCCAAAACCTTTATCAAAATGAAACTTATTATCCAGAAGATTGCGGAAATTATGAAAAGAGGATTTTGTAAAAAAGAGATTATTCCCATACTTAAATTAAATTATGGAAATCTTAAAACTTTTTAGCAATGCTTTTGAAACAATGTTTTCCGAAAACTTATTTCAATTAAAATAAATAAATTTGCTCCTTTCATACAATTAAAAAAGAGTCACAAAACCGACAAAGGCTTTTATCTTGCCTTAATTACAAAATTTTTATATATTATTCTCTATTATATTATATTAGTTATTGAAAATACTATTTAATTAAAGCGGGATGGGCTAGTCTGGTTCAGGCTGCAGGGCTCATAACCCTGAGATCGGATGGTTCAAATCCTCCTCCCGCTATCTCTTTTTCCTATTATTTTCGTAATTTTTACAACTAATAATACCCAAATAATAAAGTAAATAATTATGTAATTTTTTGGAATTAATATAATAAGGATGGAAAAATTATGAGTCAGAACTCAGCAAGTAATAATACAAAAAGATATACAAGATTTCCCTTTGTCAGGGTCTTTATCAAGGATTTAAATGAGGGGAATTGGAATTTCGAGGAAAATATGTTGGAATCCCGTTATGGTAAATTGAAAAGGGTTAGGATTTGTGGGACAATAATTAATAAACGGGAAGTAATTGAAGAATCACAAGATGATTCTTTTCTTGTAGAAGATTCTGGCCCCAATTCTCGAATTTCTTATCATATTGATGATGGAACAGATAGGTTATGGGCTACAATTTGGAATGTTGATGTTGAAAGATATGAACATTTAAAAACAGGAACTTTGGTTGATATAGTAGGAATTGTGAGGATATATAACAACAGAATTCAAGTAACTTTAGATTATATCCGGGCAATAGATGATCCCAATATAGAAACTTACCATCGGATTGAGGTATTAAAAAAACGCAAATTAGAACCCTCACATGAGGTATCAAAACAAGATAGGAATTCTACAGGTGATTTTGATTTTGATCTTCCTGATGATGATTTTGATTTTGAAGATTCAGATGATTTTCTCGATGAGGATGATGATTTTTTTGAAGATGAGAGTTTTGATAATGAAATAAGTTCTGAAGATATCGAGGAAATAAGTTCTAAAGATGATAACGTTGCTATTAATGAGGTTCAAGATCTTGATAAAAGTGATTTGGGAGATCAAATAAGAAATTACATAAGAGATAATGATAAAGATGATGGTATTTCACGGGAGAAATTAATCCAAAAATTTTCTATTGATGCTGATCTGCTTGACGAAATTTTGGAAAAATTACTTCAAGATGTTGAAATCTATAAAACAAAACCAAACCACTTTTCTGCTTATTGAAGCAAAATTTTTTTTTTATATTGTTCTTTTTATTAAAATAATGACAACAAAAAAAGAATATAAAAAAATGCTGGATAGAGCATTTGAAAAAATACCCGAAGGATTTCATGGTACGGAACGTTGGGAATATCCAAAGGTTGAAATGAAATATGAGGGAAAAAATACAATTATTAAAAATTTTAAAAAAATAGTAAATCAGATAAACAGAGAAGAAAAACATTTCTTCAAATACATTTTACAAGAGGTAGGTACTGCAGGAGAAATAAAGGGAAGTACTGCTCAATTAAAGGGTAGACAGAAGCAAAATACACTAAATCGCCTTATTAAGAATTATTGCGATAATTATGTGATTTGTGAAACTTGTTTAAAACCAGATACAGTTATCAGAAAGGAAGGTAGAAAGCATATTATGGTCTGTCAAGCTTGTGGTACCCGTCATATTGTAAAATGGTAATAATATATATAACTGCTAAATAAAGTTGAATACCATGAAATTTTACCTTAAAATCCACACACGGAGTAATCAATCTTGTATTGGAGTATGTGATGAGGATATTCTGGGAAAAAATCTCAAAGATGAAGAGTTAAAGTTCAATATATCAGAACATTTTTTTAAAGGAGATTTAGTATCTAAGGATAAAGCCATCAATGTGCTAAGAAAGGCTAATAATTATAATATAGTAGGGAAAAATATCTGTGAGATTTTAATAAAAGAAAAAATCCTTCATCGTACTGGTGTTAAAACGATTGAAGGTGTTCCCATAGCTTTAAAATTTGTCTTATAAAATAATCTATATTTTACCTTTTTTTATCTAAATTAATAAGGGAGTCATTTTCAATTGAAATTGAGAAGATTTTGTGCTAAATGTGGAAAAGCTATTACAGATGATAAACAAAAGAAGGTTTTTTCACATGAATATTTATGTGAGGATTGTTATCAAGAAAAGTATGGGACTACAAATTCTTTCCCTTTACCAGGGAAACTAACACTACGTGAATGTAAAATGTGCGGCGCGTATTCTTTATTGGAGGATCAAAGAATTTATTCTTGGAGATTTAAAAACCCTAAAAAAAAACCTGTGGATTTTCTTTCTGAGATTTTATATAATGATGTATATCATAAAATCGAAAAGAAACACAATATAGATTATTCCCTTTATTTTAAACAAAATCTTAACCTTAAAGGACAAAAAGATATTGAATATTTACTTGATGGTAAAAAAGATGGCTTAAAATTTAATGAGTCAATGTTAATCCGGAGAAGAAAAGTAATTTGTGATTATTGTGCCAAAAAAATTGGTGGGAGATTCACCTCTGTAATCCAAGTAAGAATCCAACATGAAAGAGATGAAAATAAAATCCCTATATTGCTAAAAGAGTGCAGAAAATTTGTTAATAATATTAGGATCCAGAATCCAAAAAATTTAATTATTGATGTCGGAAAAACTAATAAGGGATTCAATTTAAAATTATCAACGAACAATTTGATGAAAAAATTAGCGCATTTTTTAAGATCCAAACATCATTTTGAGATGAAAGTAAGTAAAAAGTTAATGGGAGTGGATTCAGAAGATGGTTCAAAATTATATAGATATTTTACTTCATTGAAATTAATCCCAATTCAAGTAGGGGATATAATTGTTTTAGAAAATGATTTATTGGCCATTGATAAAATTACGGACAAAAAAATTATTGTGAGGGATCAAGAAACTGATCAACTTCACCAAGTTAATTTTAATGTTTTTGAAAAGAAAAAGTGGCGGTTTTATGAAGGATAACATTGATGACAAGATTATTGAAAATATGGAAAGAAAAAAGGATAAACAAAGATCTAAAAAAAAAAGGAAAACTGAGGAGGCTTCGGCCTTTCAAAGTGTTTTTGATAAGTATACCTATGAAAATATTGAAAAAATTAGAAGAAAAGGTGTCATTGACAGGTTCATTGGAATATTATCTGCGGGAAAGGAGGCAAATGTCTATTTTGCAATTAGTCCAGAGGATGAACCTTTAGCAATAAAGATTTATAAGATTGATCCTAATAATACGCGGTGGATGAAAAGTTATATATATGGAGATCCACGATTTTATAAGATTGGATCCTCAACCCATAAGATTATCTACACTTGGGCGAGAAAAGAATATAAAAATCTAAAGCGGATGTCAAAACATAGTATTGAAGTCCCAAAACCGATTTTTATTTTAAAAAACCTCTTAGTTATGGAATTTATAGGTGAAAAAAATGGAACTCCAGCTCCTCGATTAAAAGATGTTGAACAGGTTTCTAATCCTGAAATGCTTTATAATGAAATCTTGGATTATATCTGGCAGATGTTTGTTGAGGCCAAATTGGTTCATGGAGATTTAAGTGAATTTAATATTCTTTATTATAAAAAAAAACCAGTCATTATTGACGTATCTCAAGCGGTCTCCATTGAACACCCCAAATCATTGTTTTTCTTAACCCGGGATGTTAAAAATATAATGAAATATTTCAGAAAAATAATCCCGAATTATGATTTTCCTAATGAAAAAAATATTATTGAAGATATTTATCGATCCGCATTCCATAAAAATAAAGCAAATGAATCCTTATAACTAAATGGGATGCAATTAAACAAAGATAGAATTGGTGTTCTTATTGGTCAAGATGGTGTGACCAAGAAATTAATTGAAAATAGAACCGGGACTATTCTCAAAATTGATAGTGAGAAAGGTATTTGTAATATTTTAGTAGATGAAGATATAGAAGAAAAAGAAATAGAAAAAAAAGAAATTCCTCCCATTGGAATGAGAAAATATATAACAAAATTTGTGGTTAAAGCAATAAATCATGGTTTTAACCCAAATAAAGCGATTAAATTAACACAAGAAGATATGATATTAGAGATTGTTGACTTAGAGAAAGTTTTAGGCCATTCTAGAAAAAAGTTAAAAAGAATGAAGGGCAGGGTAATTGGTAAAAATGGGAAGATTAGAAGTTCCTTAGAATACTTCTCGGGTTGTTATATCTCCGTTTATAAAAAATATATTGCTATAATTGGAGATTATGAGAGAATAAAAATTGCGAAAAAAGCATTAAATATGATTTTACAAGGGGCTCCTCATAAACCTGTTTTAAATTATTTACAAGAACAATATGAAAGGTTAAAACAACAAGAATTTTCAAAGATGTGGAAACCAGTTCTATAATTGTTTTTTGTTAATTGATTCTATTTTTTTTATGTTAAAAAATTCATCTTTCAAACTGGGCATTTTAGAACCAAATCTACCAGAAAATTCCGATTCAATAAAACTATTTGAATTATTACCAACTACTTGTGGTGATTTTACTCCAGTTATCAGTAACATAACTCTTAGAATCCCATTCAGCGATTCATCGATCCTTGCTCCCCAAATAACCGTTGCTTTATTGTCCATTTTATCGGTGATAAGATTTGCGATTTTTGTAGTTTCTTGCAAAGTAAGATCTTTTCCACCTGAAACATGTATTAATGCGCCTTTTGCACCTGAGATGTCAAAGTCCAACAGAGGTGAATTAAGTGCATCTTCTATTGCTTTCTCCGCTCTATTATTAGAGTTATCACTTTCACCTATTCCGACGATTGCCACCCCTCCAGAAGTTAATATTGTCCTGATGTCTGCATAATCTAAATTGATAAGAGAAGGAAGAGCAATTGTTTCTGTTACACCCTTTACCATTGTTGCTAAAACTTCATCTGCTAAACTAAACGCTTCACTAATAGGTAAATCTGCTGCGATTTGAAGTAATCTGTTATTATCAATAATTACTAAAGTATCGACAAATTGTCTTAATCTCTTTAAGCCTTCTTTGGCATTTTTAATTCTTCCTCTTTCTGCTTCAAAAGGCATGGATACCACTGCAACAACAATTGAGCCGGTATTTTTTGCAATTTCTGAAACTATAGGAGAGCTACCAGTACCAGTACCCCCTCCTAATCCACAAGTAATAAAAATTAAGTCTGAATTCTGTAATAATTTTGTAATCTCTTCTTGAGATTCTTCCGCTGCAGCCCGACCAATTTCTGGCTCTCCTCCAGCCCCTAATCCCCTAGTTAAATCTTTTCCAATTAATATCTTCTCATGGGCTTCAACAGAATTTAAATGTTGAAGATCTGTATTTAAGGCTATGCAACGTGCCCCTTTAATTCCAATTTTCATAAGTCTATCGACTGTATTATTTCCAGCTCCACCACAACCAATTATTGAAATATTTGCGTGCCCAATAGAACAATAAGAATAATCTTGATTTGATTTTTGAAATTTTGTTGATGATTTTGAATTTGTTAGGAATTTTTTCATATTATAATCTACCTTCCACTATACTTATCTATAAAATTAGTTTGGTAGTTATTATTTGAGGTAATATTGGGCTATTATCTGTATATTATTATAGATAATTCAGAGTTTGAGATCCTTCATAAAGAACTTTAATTTCTTTATTCTTTATCATTAAAATTTTTGGCTTCGGATAAGGGAATCTGGTTGACCATGTAATAGCATAAGCTCCTACATTAGCCACAAGGATAAAATCCCCGATAGTGGGATTTGGGGGAAAATTATATCTTTTT
>CAZEPC010000013.1:0-9063 GCA_964513765.1 uncultured archaeon | reverse complement strand
GATTTTACTTGTATGGCAAAGGGGAATTCTTTGTCTTTTACTAATATATCTTGATCTGAAGGGACATTTCCCATAATATCAATTGGAGTATTTGGAGATTCTTTTATATTAGATACATTGTAAAATCTTAAAGATGCCTTCATAAATTTTGGGATATAATTATTTCCAACATTAAGAAATAAAGTATTGGTATCTTTCTGAATATGGTGTATTTGAGCCAAACAGAATCCAGTATCTGCAGTTATAAATCTCCCTGGTTCATATAATAATTCAATATCTTGAAATTTTTTTTCAACCAGTATATTTTTTAGTCTTTTTAATATGGAGATAAATCTTTCTTCTTTGAGTGAATCTGCGTAGGGAAAGCCTCCTCCCATATTAATCATTTTAACCTCTAAGTTGGTAAATTTCTTGATATTCAACATAATTTTAGTCAAATAATCAAAATTTTTTTTAAAATTTTTATATGATTTTAACCTCGTTCCATAGTGAGATAATATCCCACAAAATTCGATGTTTTTCGCTTTTTTTAGATATTTTTCGATTTTAATTAGATCTTCTCTAGAAAGTTTAATTCCGTGCCTGGCTGTAAATTTGGGTGCCCTGAATCTGAGTATTATTTTTTGATTCTGAATTTGGTATTTTTCAACCTTTTCTTGGATCCTCTTAATATCCTCAATTTTATATACAACTAATTTTCCAACTTTTTGTTTGATAATTTCTTCCAAAAAGTTATCGGGTAAATAAGGACCACCTGCAATAACCTTATTCATTGGATAGTTTATCGATTTGAGAATTTCTAATTCTGCTATACTTATTATCTCCGCCCCAAATTGTTCTTGTTTTGCTATTTTTAGGACTTCAGGTATATAATTCGATTTAACTGAGTAGAATCCCTGGGTTTTTGCAAATACTCTATTAAAACATTTTCTTATCTTTCTTATATTCTCCCGAATTTTATTTTCTAAGAAGATGAAAAGGGGTGTTTTATGATTTTTTGGGATATTTGAAACTTTTATTTTATCTAAATATAATTCTTTATTTCTGATATTAACAAACTTATTTCCAAAAAGTGCCATTTTATGTGTTCTCATTTTTATTAATCAATTCCTTGTAGATTTTTAATGTTTCTTTGGTTATTCTTTTCCAAGAGTTTTTTTTTTTAACTTTTTTATATCCATTTTTACCCATTTTATGTTTCTTTTTTGGATTTTTAAGCAAATAAAGGACAGCTTGTTTTATTTCTTTTAAATGATCAAAATTTACTAATATGCCATTCTTTCCTTCGGAAATAATCTCCTTCATGGCAGGTATATTTGATGCGATGATTGGGGTTTTAGTTGCCCACGCCTCCAAATAAGCGATTCCATATGCTTCTGATCGGCTAGGCATACAATAAACATCTGCCAATTGAAAGCATCCAATTTTTTTTTTATCATAAATACCTGTTAGATTGTCTGGTGTTATATTAATAATCCTAGTATTTTCAAGATTTTTTCTGACTTTACCCAAAGTTATATTAAATGCTTTTGTTGGTGGTCCAATGAACATAATGTTCAATTTTTTCAGTTCTTTATCTAAAAGGGGAATTGTGTTTAATAATGAGAGAGCACCCTTTTCAAAATTTTTTAATCCACAAAATAAAACAAATGGTTTTTGAATTTTATATATCTTCTTAGCTTTTTTAGAAAAAGGTTTTTCGAATTTTTTTCGGTCAACCCCCATAGGAATTACATGGATTTTCCTTCTTTCTATTCCATGTTGGCTATATAAAGATTTTTCATAATTTGTACATGCCAAAATTCCATCAAATTTTTCTAAAATATTATAGATTATCTCAGTATCATATCTTTTATTTTCTTCATGTAAAAATGGGGTGACAACTGTAGGGATTTTGTATTTTTTACCAATATAAAGACTGTATAATAAATTTGCATATGGGAGATAAGAACAATGGATTAATTCATATGGAAATTTATTGTTTTCCCACAAATGTTTAATTTTTTTTGGGAAATCATTTAATATTGGCCCTTTCTTTCTAAAATAATTCATTTCACTAGATGTAAGATCAAGTGTTTCTTTTAGCTCTTTAGTAAAAAATGAGATGTTTCTATTTTTTTCACTTTTTTGATTATCCACGACTTCCAATCTTTTTATTGAAAGATTCCGATATTTTACATAATTTTTATGAGATTTCTGGATTGATTTTCCTTTTTGTCTAAGCGCGCCAAAATCGAGTGCATTTGAAGTGATAATATCTGCAACATTTTTTTGATTTCTCTTCTTTTTCAATGAAGTTTTCTTTATTTCTTCTCCAATCCTTTGGACATAAAAATCCCCTCCAGAAATTGCTGGATAAAATCTTGTAGGAAATAATAGGATTTTCATAATTTTGATTCGTTTAGCTAAAATTAAAGGAGAAACAAATATTTTTTTATGTGAAAGAATGGATTTCATAAGGGGAAGTAATATTAATCAGAAGATACCAGCAACAGTAATTGAAAAGGGAATTGAAAAATATGGAGATTTATTTATCAGATCTCTCAATTTTTTTAAGAAAAAAGCACCTAAAATTACTAAAACTATATTTAAACCTTCAGAATTTGTCATATGGACAGTTGAAGGTTCTGAAAAGGATTATCTTGTGTATCCAAATTTATTTTGTCAATGTAAATCTTATCTAATTGATTCAATTTATCGAAATAAGAGAATCCCTTGCAAACATTTGATCGCTCAAGAATTAGCAGTCTTGCTACAAAAATTTGAGGAAAAAACTTTATCGGATAAACATTGGAAAAAATATCAAAGAAAATTTATTTATTTTTAAATTTCTCCTGAAGAAATGAATAGAATAATGAGAGGATTTATTCTTCCTCATCATCTAAGGTTGCATAATAAATTAACCATTTTGAAATGGCAGAAAAGATTGGTTCAACATTTAAATCTAATTTAGAAGAACACATTACATTCATGAGGCATTTTGAATTTTCAGCATATTCATCTGCTGTATCTATATCAACCTCATGGTTTTCTAAATCATATTTGTTTCCTACTAAAATAATTGGAATCATGCCTGCATTTTTTCTTATTATCCTCAACCATTCAGGTATTTGTTCAAATGTAGCATAATCAGATACATCATAACATATCAATGCACCAGATGCACCATTACAATAATCACCTAAAAGAAACCTAAATCTTTCCTCTCCGGCAAAATCCCAAAGTTGAAGTCTTACTTGTTCGCCCGAGTCCAAGGCTACATCTTTTACAGAAAAATCTGCTCCAATTGTCATCTTATGGTCTTCTATGAATGTTCCATTAACATATCTTTGAATTAATGCTGTTTTTCCAACCCCACCTGCACCAGCAACAATAACTTTAAATACCCAATTTGACGACACTTTTTTCACTTTGAATTTGTTTTTCTTTTAATTATATTTATTTTTTTATGACCTAATTAGTTTTTGTTTGTTTTTATTTTGTTTTTTAAATCACATAAATTCTTTCAATTTGGTAATCAATCTTTTCGTTTTGTGATATAGGGGACAATGAGTTATACATTGAAAACATTGGGTGCATTTTTCTTGTTTAATCTTTATTTTATTATTTTCTATGAAGATTGCACTATTTTGACAAATTTCAAGACATGTCTTACAAACGTTACATGATTTAGCTCTTTGAACTGAATTGGTTAGAAATTTTAATATTGTAATATTGTTAAAATTCTTATCAAAATTTTGGAAGAAGAAAGTTCCATCAGAATAGATAATTATCCTATATTTCTTTGTATTAAATTTTGAATTTATAGAAATAATATCCAAATCCTCATCGTAGTTTATATTGTTTACCAATGGAACCAAGAAATTTAGTATTTCTTCATTGGATGGCTTATTTTTAAAGATTCCTTTGATTGAATAACCACTTTTCAAACAAGGAGAAAATCCTTTTGTTATTTCTAGTTTTAATTCTTCCTCATTTTTTGATTTAAAAAACTTTTTTTTAATATTATGTTTTTCTAAGAAATCTTCCCATTGTCCAGAATATTTTTTAAATCTCCAGAGTCCATATTGGAACCAACTTTTTGGAAATTTATGCAATGATTGGTAATTCTTAAGATAATTGTACCATTTCTCTATCATCTTTGGATGTGTCTTCTCAAAGAGCTTAAATGTTGCTAAATCAGATGCAGGGCAAAGATAACAACCTAACCTGTCATGACCTTGAAAATATAAAGGAGTTATAGGTAGATCCATTTTTTTATTGTTTTTCTTTATTGGGATAAACAAAATATACATCCATAAGAGCAATGAATTCCAAGATTTAATGGGTGTTGCACAAACTTGAAGTGGAATATAAGAATTCACATAAACTTTCTTAGATTGAGCTCGTTTAATAGATTCATATCTCCTCTGTCCCAAAAAGGTTAAAACTTTATTACCCTGGTAAATTTCCTTGATTATTTTTGTAATATTTTGTGCTTTAAGAGTATGGCAACAATATCTAAAATCTCGTGCAGGTGGTCCAAAATCTTGATTTATCTCCCAAAACCTGCCCTCTGCATGCTCCACCAAAAGCTTATCTTCCATTTCGAGTGATTTGGCCACGTCATCTACATTTTGCTTAATTTCTGGTAATTCTAAACCTGTATCGACAAAGAAAATTTTAAATTTATTCCCTATTTGATTATAAACTAATTTTATGGTGGCTAAACTGTCTTTCCCACCAGAATAGGCAACCGCTACAGGTTTATTTTGTTTTTGAATTGTTTTTTTTATGAAATCTTTGGCTTTTTGTGCCTTCTCTTTTATGAAAGATTTATTTCCCTCAAATACAAATTTCAATCTCTTTTTTGTAGAATTTAAATTATTCTTCTGCTCATTATTTTCTTTAAAACAACCATTAATTGGGTAATTTTGAATGGAATTTATGTTTATTTGCCGAATCTTATCTTTAAGTCGTTTTTCTAGTTTTGAAAAATTATTGAGATTTTTTGCCAATTGTCCGTAATTATTGGTGATCATTTTATTCATTTCTTTTGAATTGGAGCTTGCCTTTCCAATTGATATACAAACTTTTTGATTCCCATCTTTTGAAAGTATTACACAATAATCTCCATCCTTAATACTTTCACTATAAGATATAACACCAGGTGCAAGGATTGCCTTACCCTTTAATATATATTTTTTTCCGGTTTTATTTAGTAATATCTGTCTTTTTCCGTTTTTGGCTCTTTCTTGGAAAGCTAAAATTATATTTGCTGCGAAAATTCTCGGTTTAAATCTATACCTTTTTTGATAAATATCATATTTCAGTATTCCAAATATTTCTCCATCTAAGACAACTTCTTCTACTCTGTCTAATCCCCCTAATTGGTTAAATAGAATAATTTTAGAGGAAAAAAAGTGTTTTAAATTAGCACAATAATTTGAACTTATGGTATCCTGAAGTATTTCAATATCCTTCTTAAACGCTGGGCGGACATCCCCTGGAGGGGTTATTTGAACCTTTCTTCCATGTTTTCCACACAATTCGCATTTAATATCAGAGAGAAGTGGAATATTATCTTTATCACACCAATACAATTGAATTTTACCTAAATAAGGAATGCCTTTATTCATTTATTAATAGATAAAATCAATCATCTAAAGAAAATTTTTCTTCAATTATTTTTTTTGCAGTATTTTTAATTTCCTTCCGATATTTTGGCCAAGTATAAATTCTCAAGAGTTTTAGTTCTCCTTTAAACTGATTGAAAAAAAGAGAATAGTTTTCTAATTTTACTCTTTCCTTATTATTTTGACTGTTTATTTTAAAAGTTATGATTTCATTTGGTCTTGTTTCATCAATATGGGAATAAGGAACATTAGGACTATTGGGTAAATCTACAAATATACTATTTCTGGGAATATTTGTTTGACTGGATATTAAATTAATTATTTTTTCTGGTTCTATTTCTATGTCAAGAATTCTAATTTGGGATTCATAAGCCACCTTCAATAGGTTCCTCTTTTTAATCTGATTTATCATTTTCGATGCTTTTTGATGTTCAGATAAATGGGTCCAGAGGGTATAGTCATCCCATTCCAAAAAATCTGCTATATTATTATAATCAAAAAGAGAAGATTCATCTTTAGAAAGTTTCCTCATTGCCTCGGTTAACATTAATTGAACTGCCCTACAAGTTTTATGAAAATAAATAGTGCGAAAAGAACTAATTCTAGCTAAAAGAAAACCTTCTAATGCTATTAGAGCCTTTATGTTAACTCCTAATAGCCCGTTTTCCATTTTATCTATAGATAATAATAATCTATTGATGTCAACTGGCCTACCTGGGGTTCCGCAATGATAATTATCTCTTAATAAGTAGTCCATACTATCTACATTAATAGCAGAGGTGATTATTTGACTTATGATTGATTCTTTTTCATCAATTTTTCCTATTGCTCTGCCTGTCGCTATTGAAGCAATTTTTTTTTCATTATATCCTAAATCTCTAATTGTATCTGTTATTTTTGAGTTTTTTATAATTTTTTGTGTGTAATCTTCATGATCTAAATCTGTTTTCTCTAATAAAAGACTTTCAAAATTATGAGAGAATGGCCCATGTCCAAGATCATGGCATAGAGCGGATATGATACATTTTTTTATATCAAATTCGGAAAATTCTAAATCGTGAATATTTATAAGATTATTCATCAATCTTAATGCAAGTGCTGCGACACCCAAACTATGTTCAAATCTTGTATGATTGGCACCAGGAAATGCATGATCAGCACCGGAGAGCTGTTTTATTCTCCTTAATCTCTGGAATTCAAAGGAATCTACGATTTTTGTTATCGAATTTGGGAAAATTATAAATCCATGAATAGGATCATTGATTTTAATTTTTTTTCTCATTATTTAAACAATTGTTTTGTGAGTTAGATAAATTTTTTATTTCTAAATTGTTTAACCTAGTTAAATAAGTTATTATATATTGGAGAAGTATAAAAATCGTGCCAAAAAAAGATTTAGTTGGAATCTGCCCCAAATGTTCTCTCCCAGTTGAACTCTGTGTTTGTGAGAAACTAGAACAAGAAGAACAAAAAATTACAATAAGTATTGATAAGAGAAAATGGGGTAGAGCAATGACAATTTTGAATTTTTCGAATTTCAAAGATTTGGATCTTGACAAGATTTGCACCAAAGCAAAAAAGTATTGTGCTTCAGGTGGGACAGTAAAAAAAAATACTATTGAAATTCAAGGAGATCACCGCTATAGGTTAAAAAAATTCCTCAAATCATTAGGCTACAGTGATGAAAATATTGAAATCATATAATTCCGTCTATAATGTTTTTTTTAATGGTTCTTCTTTAATTAATAAAAATGAATTGAGCTTGACATTTTTTGACCAAAATAATTATTACGAAAATGATGAAATAATTATCCTAAAAAATTTCAATCGCTTTCTATTAAGTTTGGATGACTTAGGATTAAGAAGCGAAATTAAAATTAAAACTATTAAAACTATTAACCAAGTTATTCCATTAGGCTCCGCGGATCTTAAGAATATATTAAATTTGTATGTAATCTTAATTACGGAAAAAAAAGAAGAAAATAAAATTGGGTTATTAATTGGTAATCACGAGAAGTTAGGATATATTTTGCTGGGTTTATGGCCTCATAATCCCTATAAAATATTTAAGAATGAAAATGAAATCAATGATATTTTGAATGAAATGATTCAAACGACAAATAATAAATACAAAAATATTCTAATTATTTCTTAAATCAAAAAAAATTTAATATAAGCATCATTCTGTATATTTATTATGGTATATATTTGTGCAAATCGAAATTGCCAAAAAAAAGTAACCCAAAAAGCTCTGAGGCAATTACCTGGGATTAAATGTCCTCATTGTGGTTATAGGATATTATATAAGAAAAGACCTCCAGTTATTAAAAAGATTGATGCAGATTAATATATCTTTTATTTAGTTTTTTCTATTCCCTTATTCTTTCATTTCCTCAGAATTAGTTTGTAAAAAATGTGAAAAAATCTTGTTTATTTGGGAGATACAATAATTTTTCTCAATTTTGGTGAATTATGCCGAAATTTCTTTAAGTCTTTCTGTTTCTTATTATTAAATTAGAACACATTAAAAAAAGATTATGGGGAAAAAGTATAATGAGGAGAAAACAAGAGACAGTCCGATGTTTTAATACATCTTGTCGCAAGTGTGGTAGTCCTGTTTTATATTGGGAAGGCTCAGCTGGCTCAAAAGTTTTTTTTGAATATCCAGTCCGGGGCAAATTAATAAAACATCATTGCAAGAAAAAGAAAAAAAATAAAAAAATCCCCTACATTCTCAAAGGACATGCAGAACATTCAAGATTTGATGTCGATCGAACATCATTTCAATGCCCTGTGTGTGGAAAGATATTTGATAAGAAGAACCAACTTTCATCACATATAAAAAGAATGGAAAAAACAGATAATTATCATGCAGATTTTTTCACCAATGCGATAAGTTTAATGAATTTGAAAGATGAAGATAAAGGAAATGACTTTTTGGACAATTTCCAAAGAAGCCAGAATTTAAAGAAATCGGATAGAATTATCATAAAAAAATCAAAGAAAAAACATAAATGATTTTTAAAAATTTTTTAAGGTGCAAGAACCCTTAATTAAATATGGCAATTGACTTTGAAGGGATCTTACAACAGCAAGTTTTTGATTATGGGATTTGTACGGCCGCAGTTGTCGCTAGAAAAGATGGTGAAATTGTCTATATAACAGATAACTGGTCTGTAGAACCCGATGATATTAAACAATGTATTGCAAATTGGCAAAAAAGAGGACAATTTGTAAAACTTCAAGATATCAAATATTCTTGTCTAATGAACCAACCAGAATATTTTTCAGGAATAAACTATAAAGAAAAATCCTTTTTAATTGGAGCTGCCTCTCCAGATGAAAATGATAGATACTATATCTTGGCTTATGCCCCACCTGGCTCAAATGGAATGAATGCATATGTAGATGTTGTGCGTGCCGCAAATAAAATGAAGGAAGGTGGCGG
>CAZEPC010000012.1:13295-28212 GCA_964513765.1 uncultured archaeon | reverse complement strand
AGAGTTTTATCATGAAAAATTTAAGCTTGACTATTCCCTCGTTGGTGGGATATCGATAACTTATTTCTTTTTAGTCATGCTCCCTGAAGTTATTAATGGATTGCCAGATTTTCCCTCCCATTTGGAGGATTTTAAATATCTATATGTGTTAGTGGGTTTTGTTTCAATTCATATCCTCGACAAGCTTATCCTCCAAAAGGTTGAAAAAGCCAATCAAAAAAAGATTCGGGAGTATTTAAAACAAAATAAACAACTCGAATTGGTAGAAGATCAAATTTCTACCATGATGGATCGGGAAATTAACAGAAAAAATTTTGATAAAGATGCACTCCGGGAGGTTAGCAAAACCCATAAATCCTTAATGAAAACTAAGAAAGAAATGAGGGACGATATCATAGATTTGGAAGAGAAAATTATCTTTCATGTTAAAAAAGATTTAGATGAATTACGAGATATTATCGAATTTGTGTATCATTTCTTAGTTGGTATAATCTTACTCTATTTCATGATATACCATCTTATCTCGGGACTACTATTCTTTATGGTTGCTTTCCTAATGGCCATTATTACAGGATCTCCTATTCGCTATGATCACCAGATTTTTTCCGATTTGGAGATCATCCCCGAAGTGTATGAAGATTTAAATCTGGCGCATAAATCCTTGAAAAGAAAACTCATATTAGGGGTCTCCACGATGTTGGGTATCATAATTGGACTTATATTTGAGTTAATTCATGAAATCAATTTGGAGGCCGTTTACATCATATTCTCTATTTTGGCGGGGATATTACTATATATTATTATTCACGAAACACTTCCAGAAAAGGAGAAAGGGAAGCCCCTGAATTTCTTTCTTGGGTTTCTTTTCTTTATGTTATTCATCTATTCTTTAAGATGGTTGGAATTTAGATTTTAGTGAAAATCAAAAATATTCAATTAAAAATATGCCATAAAAAAGTATATTGAAAAAGATCTTCTTATTTTGTAACTCCTTTTTTTAAGGCAGCAGTCCCCGTTTTTTTGACCACAGTTTTTACTATCTCCACGGGTTTCGCGGCGGTTTGTAATCCTTCTATGGCTGATTGTGTTATGTTGGTTGCCATTTGGGCATTTTGGGCAGCTTGTGCCCCCTCCACAACTAATGCTCCGGCTGCGGGTGTGGCAACAGCGCTGACCGCAGCGGCTGCGGCGGTGGTCGCGGCAGTGATTGCAATCTTCTTCGCTACGGAGTTCATCGATATTAAGGATTCTTCTTTTTCCTCCTCATTTTTTTCTCCCGATTGTGCACTCTCCTGCTCTTTTTTACCCTTTCGAAATCGGCTAAAAAGTCCTCCTTTTTTCTTCTCCCTACCATTTTCTTGTTCCTTTCCGTCCCAATCTTTTTCCTCTTTTTGGTTTTCGGCCACTTTCTCCTCCTTTGTTCTCTTATCTTTTTCATCTAATTTCTTTTCTAAGCTCGAAATTTGAATCAATCTGATACCTGCTTGCTCTAAAAGGAGTTTTAATCCATTTTCTCCATCAATCTTTTTTCCCTCGAAATACACTCCTTTATCCTCTATCTTTTCTGCGAAATCATCTATTTTATACTTTTTTACTTTATTAAATTCATCCCAGTGTTTATCGTGAAATTTTTTCAAGTTTTTCTCAACATCATCTTCATCAACTTTAAACCGACGAACCCTAATTTTTCCCTTTTTTATCCAAAGTTCATCAATTCGATCGCCGTATTGAGATTTATCCCCAAAGTATAATCTAAGTTTAACTTTCTTAATTTTGTCATCGTCCGAATGAATAAATTTCATAATTGCATTCCCATCCTTAGTTTTTACTTCTTCTTCAATTTTCTTCCCGATGAATGAATCTGCAATTATCTCGCCCATATCCTCCAGATGGGACTCTGTTTTCTTTACAACATCGCTTGCCATATTCTTATTTCAATCCTTTCAACATCTTTTAATACCTATAGATAAATCTCCTCAATTCGAAAATTTATACTTTTGTTTTTTATGTTCGAAAGATCTCAATATATAATATCATCAATTTTCATTAATACTTTAAACACTTATTAAGCTAGAAAAATTACATAAATCGCAAAGCTTGGGACTTTCATTGATCTAGATACCTTTCTTATGAAATACATAAGCTAAAATTAGAGGAAAGAAAAATGCTCTCATATATATTCAAGACATCATGGAGAAATAAGGGAAGAACTTTTTCCCTAACTATTGGAGTGATTATCTCTGTGATGTTAATTACCGGGATTAATAATGCCTCGAGCATTATGGGGAGAGAAATGCTTAATCAAAGTGTGCGTGATATTGCTGTGGATTTCTCTGTTGAGACCGATGAACAAAATACCACAAAGGTTCTTGATACCTTAGATAACCTTGAATCTGAGATTGATGGATATAAGGGTTCTTTTGCCATGTATTATACCAATTATTACAATATGTTTTTACAAAAGGGTCCAGAAGAGATGGATTGGGTACAAATTCTCAACAATTCTGACTCGGATAATGCTGATCCCTATTCTTATTCCATGACTCACTTTTTTGGAATTAAAAATAATATTTTCAATGACACGGCTCTTGATGACCGTTTTGAATCCTTGATCTCATTTTCCGAGGACCATCCCTTGCTAAATCAATCTGGCTTTTATTTAGATGACCAAACCGCTGATAATCTTAATGTTAGCCAAGGAGATTTGATTCATATTGGACAATTATATCAATATTGGGATTATGAAGTGGAAATTCAATATAATTATACTGCAAATGTAAATAATGTATCGGTTTTAGGAATTTTCACCATCCATGATAAAGAATATTTTATGAAAAATATGCAAAATGAAAACTATCCGGCTTATAGCCAAAATGACCGGGTCTGTTTGGGCAATTTTAACTATACTAAAACCGTACAAGCTGCTCTTAATAGTTCGATCCATAATCAGGTGGAAAGTGATGGGTTTTCATATAATAGGTACGATCCTTCCTCTCTATTTTATGGGATTTTTATCGATCATAACGCTCTAGATCTCTTAAATACACAAGCACTTCAAAACCAGCTCATAAGGATAAGGACCAGGATTATCCAATTGGATCCCACAATGGATTTCATTGTATTTACCCGAATGGAGGGAAGGCTTTCCGATATTAACACCCAATTAATATTCTATCGCATATTGTTCGTAATTATTTCTCTTCCCGTTATTATACTTGGCTGGTTCTTATGCAAGACCAATTATTTTCTCTCTTATCGCAAGAGAAGGAGAGAAATTGCCTTATTAAAATGTAAAGGTGCCACAAAAAAGAAACTCTCCCGCACGTTTCTCCTCGAAGCAGTGGCCATAGGTAGTTTTGGAGGGGTATTGGGTGTAGTGGGCGGCCAAATTACTTCTAAATTTATGTTGGAAAGGATTTATGCAACAACAATTCAGTCCTTTTCATTTGCCCATGTGTTTTTAAATGGTTCGAATTGGCTCCTTGGTATCCTATTCGGGGTGGTGCTATCCCTCTTAGCGGTGATCAAGCCATTAAAGGAGTACCTCAATATGGTACCTATCGAAGGGATCCGGCTTTACCATGAAGGGAGTCAAACAGAAATTCCCCGGAAAAAGCGGGATTATGCCATTTTTCTCCTGGGGCTCATTCCTATCATTCTTGAATTGGTCCCTATCACAAATGATTATTATAATCCGATTTATTACACTTTATTGGGTATAAGTTCGGCTCTGTTGCCATTATCCCCATTTTTACTTATATACGGGATAGTTAAGCTGATTTGCAGCTCTACACATGTTTTTGAAAAAATCATTACCTCTTTAAGTAAATTATTTGGAAAAAAGTACTCTAAATTATCCTCTAAAGATATATTGCAAAACAGAGCACGGTCCTTTAGATTAGTATTTATCGTTTCCCTCTCCTTAAGCTTTGTACTTATGGCCTCTACACTCCAAGCTTCCGAATTAAGATATCAAGAAAATGTTGATGTAATTATGAAAGGTAATGGTATTAGGGCCGGCGTGTATAGCTGGCAAGATAATTCCCTATTAGTTGATGATTATGTGGAGGGTATCAACTCGGAACCCTTAAATGGGAGTATAGATGATGTAGTATATTATTTCAATTATGAGGGAGGGACCATCAAGGGCTATGAACCCGATGATGACTATCAAATTTTACAAGATTATTCTGCTGGTCAAACTACTCGAAATTATCCCGATTATTATAACATTGGTGTGGCCACGATGAATTTTAGGAATTTAAGTAAACACATAGAATTCAAAGAGGAGTGGTTCGAAGGAAATACAAGTGAAAGTATTATTAATCAACTTCATCAAAGGGATGATGTTGCATTATTTCCAGAGCAACTTAAAGAGAAAGGCTATAAGATAAAAGATCAAGTGACTCTTCAATATTCAAATGCCAGCAAAATGACTGGTACCTCCGAAAAGTCTGTTGAGATCATTGGTTTCTATTCATTATTTCCGATTGCCAGTGTTTATCAATATTCACCTAGCGTCTTAATTCCAAACGCCACCATCTATGATGGAGATTTCAGTAATATAGATTTTGTTGTATATCCCAAGCAAGAAACATTGATTAGGAATGTATCCTACAAAGAGATTTCAAAAGCACTCAAAAGCGTCAATCCAAGTGCATATATTTCCAACCCAGTTGAAAATTATGAGGAACAAAATATGTTTTTTAAATCTACGGTAAACTTTTTAGATTTGGAGAGCTATTATCTTCTCACCATCGTTGTATTTGCAATTGGGGTTATAATGTATATCAGCGTCACGGAAAAGAGAAGAGAATTTGCTATCATGCGGGCCCGTGGTGTAGACAAGAAGGAAACTTTCAAAATTCAATTATCCGAAGGCACTATATTACTTTTGTTTGGAGGATTTCTAGGGCTATTAGGTATTTTGGGTGCAAGAGGAGCGATTGTTAGCATAAACAATCTCAGCCTCGGGGGCTTATTTGAACGAAGTCTTTACATCCCCTGGAGAAAAATATTTCTCCAGCTGTGTATCATTATTGTTCTCTTTATTATCACAATCGGGATTTCTGTCCAATTGGAGAATAGAAAATCAAAGATTGGGGAGATCCCCAAAACTTTACGCGTACAGAGATGATTAGATATGGAAAAAAGTGAAAACCGAAAAAAAAATCTACATAAAAATCAGAGGAATGATGAAAATCCACGCTCTGGTATTCAAGAAGATACTACCATTAGGATTGAAGATGCATATAAAATTTACAAAAGGGGTAAAATTGAAGTGGTTGCACTCCGTGGAATGAATTGCGAGTTTAAAAGGGGTGAGCTCACCGTCATTATGGGTCCCAGTGGTTGTGGAAAAACAACCCTTCTGAATATGATTGGTGGCTTGGATCGTCTGAGCTCAGGTACGATTTATGTGAATCAAAAAGATATTACTGAGCTCTCTGATAACGCCCTCGAAGAATATAGAAGGGATAATATTGGGTTTGTTTTTCAGTTCTCCAGCCTTATTCCTGAATTAAGCGCGGAAGAGAATGTACTTTTACCCATTAAATTGGCCAGTAAATTAAACGAAAAAAAGAGAAATTTTGTAAATACACTTTTTAAATTGGTAGGCTTACAAGAAAGAAAGACCCATAGACCAGATGAACTCAGCGGAGGGGAAAGGCAGAGGGTTGGGGTCGCGGCAGCCCTTTCGAATAATCCCGAAATAATTCTCTGCGATGAACCTACGGGGGAGTTAGATTCAACCACCAAGGTAAAGATCATGGATCTTCTTCATAAGATCGTGGAAATGTATCCAAATAAAACTTTGGTGGTGGTAACTCATGATCCAGAGCTAAAAAAGATCGCCGATAAACTTTATTATATCCGGGATGGACAGATAAGCCACCAGATGTCCGACAAGGAATTATATGATGAAATGGCTAAAGTTGAAACGGGAGAGCATGATTACCAAAAAAGCTTCAGAAGAAGGGGAAAAAAGCAAGCTCTATTAGAATTGAAGGAAATTGAACACTATATTAAAGATAAAATAGATAAGCTGGAGAATTCCCAATAAATAAGTAATTTGTTGAGTAGAATATGAAGAATTATAATAAATTTTCGGGTCCTCTTAACCATTCAGCGGAGAAAAAGAGGATTCTGGAAAATTTTATCTCATTATTGAGACATTTTGATGATTTCGGGTCATCCACCCCCCAGCAAATGAAGGATACTGAAAAGATAGAGGACTTAACACAGGCTTATGAAACTTTTTTTATGCTATTCAAGAATAAACTTTCTTTTCAAGAAAGTGATAATTTTGAAATTCTTCTTCAGAGATTGCAGCATCGGTTTGGAAATCCTGATGCGGGCTGCATTGATGTAGAGAATGCCCAGTCTCTTGAAAGAATGCTGCCCGATGCTATTAGTATCTTGGAAGACCTCTATGACGACCTATAAACAAAGAACTCAAAAAAAAAAAGAAAATAAGGATCTTGCGGTTTTTCTCATAAGTTAACTCCTAGCATAGAGAATGACACGGTTCCTATAAAGATTAGAAATATTATTGTTAGAATGGTTCCGGTCATCGATAATCGCAACGCGATTTTGTTTTTCTTGTTTTTTCCTTCTTCATTTATTACATTTCTCACAATAGGGTATAAAACTATAGAGAAGGGTATGAATAACGGAATGGCGAAACTGGCAATGGAAAGTTTATGGACTAGTTTTGAATCGCCCTTGTTATTATGGAAAGTATCTCCCACATCAAAAACGCTGACCCACTCCACATCATAAAACCCGAATCTAACGGGTAAATCCCCTCTTTCATACCATTTAAGTTCTTTTTCAGGTTTTCTGGCGGGGATGAGATAAGATCCGATCATGGCCATCATCCATTCCATGGATCCCCTATAGTTAATTTTTTCCCATTGGGTGAGTATGAGATGATAAAGGGAAAGAGATATGAAAATTGAAAGGATTGTGCCGCCCCACCCTAACCGGGATTTCATCGGCAATCCAAAAAGAAAAGGTACATAATATGGCTGGAAGGAATAAAGCCACTGCATTGTGTAATTAGTGAATGCAATAAAACCAAACCTACGGATAAATTTGGTCTTTTGGGCAAATTTCTTACCCTTCCCCCGGAAATCTATGAGAAAAATCATAATCATTGTCCACATTATACTAAATCCAGTAGCCGCGAAGAATTGATAAAGCCAAGCCCAAGAAGATATTATGTCGGCCCATGCTTTCCTATTTGGATAATTTCCAATCACATCGGGGAACCAATGACGATGATAAGATAATTTCTGATAAAATTCGGCAAATTGCTCAAAGCCCAGAGCATTTAGCACATTAACAGATTCATATATAACTCCCCCTAATCCAATGAAAAATAATATCAACCCAAAAAGCAATACATATTTCACAAATCCCTTGAATAAGGCTTTCTTTGGCTGGGAGATGGCAATTCCAATTATACTTCCGAAACAAGAAACCGCTAAATAGGGGAATATAGGCTCCATGGGCGCTGCTAAAGCTCCAATAAACATCCCCCGTAGAATGATTCCAAATCCACTAGTTCTAATATCGGGTTCAAACATTATGGAACCATCTGGGTTTCTCCCCCAAGGAAATCCCACCCCATTGGGATCAACGAAAATTTTAGCGAAAAACTCCCAAATGTATTTGGTGGCGAATATTACGACAAAGGCAATAATCACATATACAACCATTTGTTTTTGGGGATCCCTCCATCCTTCATTAAGGGATAATAAGGCTTGGATTGCCCCATTAATTATTACACAAACTGCGATAGTGTGAATGGCTTCAAAAGTCCCCCATCGGGTTGCTGCGGTGTCCCATTCCCATTGAAGTGTATCGAGGTGGTTGAAAAAATGCCCCAAACTCCCGTTATACCCAATGAGAGCTTCGCTAATCATGGCAAAAATCCATAATATAAAACCGCCGAGGATTTGTTTTATCGCCAGCCCTTTCACGGATTTTCCTTTCTCCAAATATTTTTGCATTGAGATCATATTGGAAATTGATGATACCAGTAAAAATAATCCGGCCAAGCTTCCGAGAAATTGTAAAATTATTAACACCAAGATATTTGCAATTGGTATTTGATTTACTGAGCTGAAAATGGCGTCCATGTCGATATAATGGGCCACCATGTGCAAAATAACCATCATAAAAATCGCAAAACCCCTCAAAAAATCGAGGGATGCAAATCTTTTCATATTTTAATATATGCATTTTGCATTAAAAAAGCAAATACTTCTTCTTGAGATGATGCCGTTATAGAGAGTTTCATATATCCTCCCTTATGAACTTTCATTATCGGTTTTTAATTCTTATAATTACATACCAGCCGATTATAATGGATAAAAGAACCCATTTGATCAACGCAAATGTAGAATGGATGATTGCCCAGCTACTTGGGAATTGAAAATCTGGAGAATATGAAATCATCATCAAGATAAAAATATTCTCCATCACATCACAGAAGGCCGCAATAAGGGCAAAAAGAGTGCAAGAATATCCCGTCTTAACCCAGATGTCTTTCTTATCCTTTTTATCTTTTAATATTCTGGACCATTTAAGGGACACCGCGAATAGAAGGATTCCGTAAAGTCCCATAAATCCAAAATCCATAATTTGGGCTATACGATAGGTATTCATGGAACCTGCTGTATAAATGGTCAAATATTCCAATTTAAGGGTGGTTGCACTAAAAGATAACTGGCTTTCCATAATATTGAGCGGATCATTAGAATTAATGAAGAAGTAGGTCATTATAGGATAATAGATGAGTAATAAAATACTACAATATTTGATGGTATTTTTTAGCATTTGTGTGCTGATTTTTTCAAAATTCATATCAAAGTTAAAGAGGAAATCAAACATAAGTTTTAAGCAATTAGAAGGGATTCTTCCAAAATCAAGCTATCGAAAGATTTTTGTAATCCGAAAACGGATATTAAATGATAAGAATGGAATATTCCATAACTTCACAGAAGAAGCTGAGAAATGGCGTAAGGATCCCCATAATTGGATTAGGAACATGGCTTGCCAAAGGAAAGGAATGCACTAAGGCAGTTCTATGGGCTCTTGAGGAGGGCTATCGTCATATTGATACGGCTTCCTACTACGGAAATGAACAAGATATTCGAAAGGCTTTAGAAAGAACTGAAGTTCCACGAGAAGATATTTTCATTACTTCAAAATTATGGAATTCTGAACACGGGTATGAAAGTGCGTTTGAGGCAATAGATAAAAGCTTGCAAAAATTGAACCTGGACTATTTAGATCTTTATCTTATCCATTGGCCAGTATCAGGGCAGAGAATAGAAACATGGAAAGCAATGGAGAAAATACTCGAAGATGGAAAGGCAAGGGCCATAGGAGTTAGTAATTATATGATTAAACATTTGGAGGAAATATTTAGAGCGAAAAAAAGTGGAGAGATTTCTGTAATTCCCGTTATAAATCAAGTGGAAGCTAATCCATTTATGTATAGAGAGGATCTGCATGACCTCTGTAAGAAAAATGAAATCCAATTGGAGGGTTATAGTCCTCTGGCCAGGACCCAAAAATTTGACAATGCCCTGTTGAAAAAAATTGCAGAAGAACTCAACAAGTCCCCCGCACAGATTATGCTCCGTTGGGGAATCCAGAAAGATATTGTTGTCATTCCCAAATCAACAAACCATGCCCGAATTCGAGAAAATATGGATGTGTTTGATTTTGAAATTAGTGATGAAAATATGGAAATCTTAGATTCTCTCAATGAGATGCATCGTGTTACTACTTGGGATCCTAAGCACGATAAAATGTTTAATTAATTAGGAGACGGCAAAAATGACAGAAGAGAGGTTTATTTTGGAGGTTACCACGGATTATAAACCTGTTCTCCGTAATATTAAGAAATATGAATCATTTATGAATTATCTTTTTGCGAAGGATAAGAATCCCATGATGGCTTTAGAAACCCTGGCAAATGGCGTACTTTATTTCTTCGAATCAATGAAAAGTTTCAGAGGTTTTATTGATAAAGTAGTAAAAGGCTTAAAATCCCTGGAAAACCCTTCTTGTTTCCATAAAAAGAGCATTTTCCTCAACTTTTTTCTCCATCGGGTTATAAAAAAGAAGAAATTCCCGGAGAAAGGCGTAGAATTCAACGCGGAGATGATTGGTAATCCAGATCAAGTTAAAGATTTCATCGAAAAATATAATGAAAAGTATTCAAAATATCTGATATCTCTTATCCATAAAGATTTACGGGTAAAATTAATTCCTCCCAACCATTATAAGCTGTTCATGCCTTCTTACGAATCAATCATCGGTTTTGGGAACTTTTTATATTATTTTGTCTATAAATTCGATAAAATGGAAATGAAGTATGCTTCCATTGAATAGATTAGAGTTCTGCCTTCCTTTGGAAAGATTTTTTAAATCTCACCCTATTCCAGTTTTTGGAAAATTTTTACAATGACAAAAATCTTATTTTTTTTCTAATTGAAGTATTTAGTATGGAATCAAACACAGAAAATCAAGCATCTCCCAAAAATTCCGACATTTATTCTCAAATTGAAATGCCAACCCCAAAGTATTCGGGAAAATATGAAATACTCTTTTTCTTTTACTCGATCTTGCTCTTTGGCTTTTATCGGATCCTCTCAATCTCTGATGTATATGTAGAAACAAACGGCATTAGTATTCGAGATGTTCCTTTCGTGGAGGGAGTTGGATTTCTAATTTTCGACGTAATCTTCTCCACATTTGCATATTTGACTGCAGTTCTTCTGGCTACGGGTTGGGCTCAAAGGCTGGTCAAAAAATCTCTGAAAAATAACGATGGCCAGATGATTAGTGTGTTCTTGGCAAGCTTGTCCTTGGTTTATCTATTTTTGGGGAATTTAATTGGCTTTCCTCAGATGAATGAGTTTACCTCCGTACTCAATAATTATCTGGGTGGACCTGGATTCTGGTATCTAAAAGCCTTGCTTCTGGCAATTTGTTTTTATTTGGGTGTCCAGACGGTCTTTTATTTAGCTAAATTACGCCATATTAAGAAAAATCTGGTTAAATTACTAAGGCATGTTCTGTCTGGAAAACAAAACTCAGAAACTTCCCATAAAACTAAGCAAGATAAGGTTTTGATGAAAAGATTTTCAGTTCATTTTATCGGGTTGCTGCTCACTTCTCCGCTGATATTATTAACCTTAAATTTAGGAAACAATGCTTGGTTGCCATTTTTAGCCCCGGTTGTCGTGTTTTTCCTCTTTTATCTTGCAAAATTGCCTTTCTTCAATCAAAATAAAAAAGGTTTTACCTTTGGGGATCTCCTAACTGTTGGTTTGGGCGTCGGGATTGTATCCCTATTTCAAACTACTCTCCCTATTACATGGTGTTATACATTACCGGTAGCCCTTATATTGATGATTAATACCACTAATCTGGGACGGGAGCATTTTAATTACTCCTATGTTCCTAAAAGCGGCCATGAGATTCCCGAATTGATCAATATGGTTTTGTTGGCGATTATTACCTTCATTCCTCTCGCTGCTTTGGTTAATTTTATCGATCTTAGCGCATTTTGGGGAAATACGGGAATATCAGGGATTACTCTCATAAAATATATTGGTAATTGGATTTATTTAGTGGGAGTTGCCGAAGAAGTTATATTTCGCGTGGGATTGCTAATCTTTTTACGGGATGTGATCGTTTTTCGAACCAAAAATAAGAAATTAGGGGGTATGTTGGGAAAAATCCAAGAGAGCCCCAATTTAACGGCAATGATATTGTCTGCAGTTCTTTTTGGGTTGGCACATGCCCCCAAAGGCTGGAATTATGCATTCCTTGCAATGGTTGCGGGATTACTCTATGGATTTCCGTTTTGTAAGAACAAAAACTTGTTTGGGGCGGTTGTGCTTCATGCGGTTGTCGATGTTATTGCGGTTGCCTATTTTAGTGCAGTATTATAGTTTATTTTTATTCTATTATTCTCAGTACGGTTTTTATGGCCGTACTGACAATATTAGAAATAATTTGCTCTTCTCTCATTTTTCTACAGCACAACTAAGATATTTGCGATAACGATCAGAATTACTCCCACCAAAAATCTTGGACGAAATTTTTCCTTTAAGAAGAGAATTGCGAAGAGCTGATTCAAGAGAGGGGCAATTGAAGCGATTGTAATTGAAATGGCAGCACCATTTTCTGCGATTCCCATTTGATATACTGCATCCCCTATTCCCGCGGATAGACACGCAAACAGTCCCACAGTTATGTATGATTTTAATTGTGCCTTGTATTCAGGGTGACTCTTTTTAGGAATATGCTTCCGTTTTATGAAAAGATAAGTCCATAAAATAATACAGCTAATAATTAATCGGGCATAATTGTTCTCCCACTCGCCCAGATCAACAATACGATTTTGCATTGCCATTGAAAGATAAAATAGCGCAAAGAATGTTCCCGTTAAGAGCCCATACATTATACCTTTGCGAAAATGTGACTTCTTTTGCTCATCGGTGATATTCTCAAACCCTTTATCCTTATGATCAGGCTTAGACACACTTACTACTCCTAGAATTATTAATAAAGCAGATAACCATAAGAAACGGGGTATTGATTCATTAAAAACCAATATTGCAAAGGGATATGTGAGAAGCATTTGAAATGTAATGAATGGGTAGACTCTGGAGGAATCCAAATGTCGAAGAGCCATAAAATACGCTGCGTGGGCAAAAATGTCAAATAAAGCACTGAGAGTTGCAAATATCCCATAATTCATTCGAATTTCCTGATTGAGCGCGAAAAGAGCTTGAATATCCACAAAGAATATCATAATAGGAGTTAACACAAGGCTTACAATAAAATAACGAAAAGCTAAAGAGGTTATAGGGTCCCGTTCTACTGTCCCTTTCGTCCCTAATGCTAGTTTATACCCAATTGAGGACATGCCCCAAGTGATAACGGCTATAAAAACATAAACCAGTCCTATATGGGAAACCATGAAATCAAAAATCATTTTATGTTTTAAAAGCTTATGCTTTTTACAAATATAAGAAAGAAAAAAAGAAAACTACCCCAATACATGCTCAGACTTGTCTTTTAGGATTAAATTCCCGGTTTTACACCAGCTTTGTTCATTTTTGAGATCTCATTATTGAAATAAAGTGCAGTTCTAAAGTCGCTTGAATCCAAAAAATCAATAAATTCATGTTCCTTGTTGTAAACTGCCAATAATCCTTCCTCCGAATCTCCTTGTGCTATCTCTAAGAACGCGGCTTTGGCATCCATGCTGGAATCAACACTAGGAATTTTTTCAAGTGGGATCATGACATCCTGCACTTCTTTCACTCCTCTTTCATGAGGGGGTATATTCTGGACTGTATGGGCATGCAAAACGCCAATTACCTCATCCTCCTTTTTAACTGGGAAGTAAGTATGTTTGTAGGGCATAAAATAATTGCGAATGGCATCTATTACCCTGGTATCTGCAGGGATTGCCCACGAAATTTGTCCGACTAAATCTCTTACTTTCATCTTTGCAAGGGTTTCCATATAGACCGTTTGCTGATATGATTGTTCCGCTGCATTTTTAATGAAGTTCCCTATAATAATTGACCAAAATCCTCCCAGACTTCCAAATAGAAAGATTTCTATAACTCCGAGACCATAAAGGAAGTATGCAAAACCTTTTCCGGCTTTACTGGCCGTTTTAGTTGCGCTCACAATATCTCCTCGCTTTTTCCATAGATAACCTCGAAGAATTCTCCCTCCGTCCATTGGAAATGCGGGTACTAAGTTGAATCCCGCCAGGATAAGGTTCGCGAACCCAATATAATTAAATGTGGCGGCCATAAAGAGATTTAAATTCCATGGAATATACAATAACAATAACAATAATCCGCCAAAAACGATACTTGCGGCTGGTCCCGCAGCGGCCATCTTCATTTCATCTGTTGGGTTATGAACCTCATCTTTTATTTTAGCTTGCCCTCCAAATAGGTATAATTCGATTTCTTCAATCTCTTGTCCGTGCTTCTGGGCAATTAATGAGTGCATTACCTCATGAATCACAATAGAAAATAATAATAATATACCGTTCACTACTCCAAATGAGGTCAATTCAATCCAACCTAACTCTGCTGAGGATGCTTGCTGGTAAAAAGTGGCTGAGCTAATCCCAACCATCAATAATATTAATAACGTTGAATAATGGATCTTTATTTTTATTCCTTTAATTTCTGCAATTTTCATCTTATTTTTTCACTCCTTGATCTTTTTCACATTAGTTTATTTTTTTAGATTTGTTTTTTTTTGAAAATGTTTTTAAAAAATTTATTTTTTCAACATTTCAATAGTGCTACTTAGAAAATTTAGTATCTCCCATTCATATGGGAATTGATAGAACTTATGAGATTATTTCTATCAAGATTTTTCATATATGTTCATATTATAGATCGTCTGGGGATATTTAAATCTTCAACCTAGAAAACTTAAAAAATTGGAAATTTTCCAATAAAATTTATTATAATATTTTACACGCAAAGGGATTTTGTGTCAATTTTAATCCTATTCTGTCGGATATTATCGGAGAAATAAATAGATATATATGATTGCCAATCTAAATTTTTAGATAGATGTTGAAGCTTGATGGAATTGAGAAATTTAATAGAAAAGAATTTCTCTCGGGGAATTCCAATCTTGATATCTCATTTAAATTTGAGGATCTTAGTAAAGAAGCAGAGATGAAGGTTACATATGCGTTTCGAGACGAAAAATCACAGGAAAAATTGTCAATGTTGAAAAAACAGTGCATACTGAAGGATTTGGATAATCTTCATCAACAAAAAAATTTGCAATGTGTTCTGAAAGAACATTTCCAATCAGAAAATTACTCGGTTTATAA
>CAZEPC010000012.1:11854-13195 GCA_964513765.1 uncultured archaeon | reverse complement strand
TTGCCACTTTCTGCTGATTTATACATAGCTTCCACAATAGCTAGTACTTTAAGCCCATACTCTCCATCTGTGAATGGTTTTTGATCTTCCATTAGACATTTCATAAAATGTGCAATTTCTTGAGGATAGCCAAAAGTCCAAGCTTCTTCGGGCACTGGGTAGGTCCATCCCGAAGTAGATGATGCCTTTTCAACCGCATATCCGTACCCCTCTTCCGAATACACATTTAAAGGAGTCATCCTACACGGATCTACAGTAATTTGTCCTTCCGTACCGAAAATCTCAAATTTCATATCATATCCGCCTGGGGCTGTCCAACTTTCCTCAATTGTGATTTGCGCACCATTTTTAGTATATAGGACTCCCACCGCATTATCCTCCACTTCACATTTTCCGAATTCTTCCCTATCGGGTACATTGGTTCGAGTTTGGCAGAATGCGGATTCTATTTCGTCGGGCTGGATAAACCACATAAGGCACGCAATATCGTGGATCCCTAAATCGATTAGAGCTCCACCGCCCGCTTTATCCTTTTTGTAAAACCATTCCGAATGGGGACCAGAGTGCTGCTCTTTCCCTCGGGCCATATAAATATCGCCGACTGCCCCTTGTTCAATAACTTCTCTTACTTTTCTGAAAGCTGGGGCATACATATTATTCTCCGCGTAAAATACCTGCTTTCCTACTTCTTCAGCAACATTCAATATATTTTTTCCTTCTTCGATATTTCTAGCCAATGGCTTTTCGATAATTACATGCTTATCCGATTTCAGTGCATCCACTGCCACTTTCTGATGAAGAAAATTAGGCAAACAGATACTTACCACATCAAAATCTAGTTTTAAAAGCGCTTTGTAATCCTCAAATATTTCAATGTCTAATTTATGTTTTTCTAAAAGTTTCTTGGCTTGATCTTCCAAAATTGATGAAATACCCACGATCTCGATGTTGGATAAACGCGTATAACCAAAAAGGTGGTGGTTTGCGATAAATCCAGAACCGATCACGCCGACTTTCACGATTTGATTCTCATTTACACTACTCATATGTATCACTTTCAAGAAACCCAGAATAAATTCTTGGATTTCGTTTATTTCTATTATTTATCTATTTTTGGGAAAACTTATTTATTTTTTCTTTTTCATTCTTAATTAGGAGGATTATGCTGTGGAAAACTCACAAAAAACTCAGAAAAGAAACCAAAAAAAAAGAGCCATCATTGTTGGAATTGGAACACATGCTCATTCTTGGCGTAAATCACTTGAATCTCACCCTGATTGGGATCTTGTAGCAGTGATTGATACCGATACTGAAAAGTTAATGCATGCCGAACATTGGGGG
>CAZEPC010000012.1:0-11754 GCA_964513765.1 uncultured archaeon | reverse complement strand
TGGCTTCCTGATATCTTTTTGGAGGATATGGCCCCACATCATTTTGATTATATGCGTTATCTCACAAGTATGGATATTGTGGAAGCGAGGGGTGTGAATTGTATCCCGAAATTCTCCACATTTAAAGGAAGCTCTACCAGTTATGCAATTCTAGCTCTTGCTAAGCCATCGGATTATGAAAATGAGGACAATTGGAAATATGCGACATATCGCGGTGATTGGCAAAAACGGGGGGAAAATTATGTTAAGTTTGAGGTGAATTGTTCGGGTGCCGATATTGTGTTAGATGAACATAAGCCCGTGAAGGTTTATCTTGATAAATTTACCAATCAGGATGGAACACAATATGAAAGGGAAAAACTACCCATTTCTAAAGATGTGGAGTATAATGAAGATGGGAGATCTGGACAATTGATGATATTAGAACAAATGTCCAAAGGTATTGATAGTAAAGGAAAATACCAGCCAGATACTAACTTCAAGGACGCATTCAAGACATTCTGTGTGGTGGCTGCCCTAAAAGAAAGTTATAAGCATAAAAAGGCAGTATATATACCTAAATACTGGAAAAACCTCCCTCTCTGAAGATATTCCTATTCCAAACTAGATCAACAAAAATATATTTAACATTTCCTTATTCGATTATTTCTTTTTTTAGATAATCAACAATCAAATCCTTGATCATTTCCGCTCCTTTTGAATTAAGATGAATTCCATCTGTTAAAAGCTGAAATCCGTTATCTTGGGCAATTTTATCAAAGCTCTTATTAAACAAAAGGTGCTGGTATATGGCCCGAAGAATTTTTATTTGCTGATTTTTAAGCGAAATATGAGGATGAGTTGGGGTGTCTTGAAGAACTTTTCTAATGTTCTCATTGAGGGGTAAATAAGAGAGATTTTCCCTTTCCGCAATTTTTTTTATTTCATTGCTATAATCAATGGTTCTTCTAAAAATCGATAGGTTGGGATCCTCTCCAATCGGAGGTAAGGAAAGAACTGCAATTTTTGCATCCGTTTCTTTCTTTAATCGATCGATCATAGTGGAATAGTGCTTGATAAAAAGCTTCTTAGAAGGTAGCTCAGGTAAGCCTTTCAATGCTTTAGTTAGTCGTTTTTTGGCTTCACTTTTAGTATCGTGGCAATCATTGGTTCCAATCAAAATTATTACGATATCAGGCTCACAAGCGATGACTTCATCTAACCTCTGTAAAACATGCCATACCAATTCATCATTAATACCTGCGTTGATGAAATGGAATGTATTTGGCCATTCATGTTCAACTTTTTGTTTTACCATTTTTACATAATCTGCGGATACAAGAGCATGGGTGATACTATCTCCCAAAAAAACAATTCGTTTTTTTTGTGAATCCCAATATTTTTGCTCTAATTTTTCTAAAAACCAAGAAGGATTATTTTTTGGTGCTTTAATTGGTAATTTTCGAGCTTTCAGTATCAGAAAAATGATAAAAATGCCTAATATACCGCCCAATATGATAAAAGTTAGCTGTAAGAGTGTCATTATTGATTGTTCACCATAAAAAATAAAAAAGTTAAGTTAAATCTTGTTTAACTCCCAATTGCTCCACTAATTGTCTTTTCATGACTTTCAAATCCCGGGAAAGCCCAAAAGTATCTGCAAAAGTGTCAGTTGTGGTTAATTCGGAACTCCTACCCTTTTTCTTTGAGTCTATGAATCCATTTTCTTCCAAAAACTTAACATGTTGATAGGCGGTTGAGCCTCTGAGTTTAACCAGCTTGGACTTCATAATAGGTTGTTTTAATGCAATAATTGTTAAAGTTTTTAGATACTTATCAGGAATGAGGCCAGTACTCGCGAATCTTTTCACTTTTGGGGTGTATTCTGCCTTAATTTGTAAGGAATATTTATCTTGAATTTGGATTATTTCAAGTGCAGTTGGCCGCATAAGATAATCCATCATTAATTCATCTAAAAGGGGCCGGAGATCTCTTTTTCCTATACCGGTTTTAATATTAAGTTCCTCCACGGAAACAGGCCGACCTGCAACGAATAAGGCGCCTTCGATGGTGTTTTTCAATTTTTGTTCTTCCGACTGTTCCTCGCTTATTTCCTCTTCAAATCCTTCTTCTACACCTTCTCCTTGGGAGCCTTCCACTATAACTCCTTCCTCAGATGCTTCTCCGGATATTTCCTCTCCCGAATCATCTTCTACGAGTTTCTCATCTGTCTGTTCTGAATCGGATGTTTCAGTGTCTTCAGATTGATTCAATTCGTCCGCAATTGATTTTTGTTCCTCTTGTTCAAGGGTTTCGGGGGCTTCTTCATTCTCAATATCTGCCTTTTCGGATACTTCATCTCCTTCAATCTCGGTAGATTCCTCCCTTTCAGAGTCTCCCTCAACGATTTCTGAAGATTCTCCCTCCAGACTTTCAAGCCTTGCTTGGCTGTCTTTGGGGCTTTCTTCATCATCCCCGATTACTTCTTCTAGCTCTTTATCTAATTCATCTAATTCTGCATCCAGATCCAATTCATCATCTATCTCTTCTTCTTGTTCCTCATCTTCTTGAGGACTTTCTTGCTCGTCTTCGGCCATTTCTATCACTTATATCTTATTATAATATTAATTATTAATCGAAATCTATTTTACTTTTATCTCTTATTTTAATTTCAATGGGTTCTTCCATGGTGGGCTGAATTAAATTCACTTTATTCAAAGCCATCAAATGAAGCATCGCTTGGAATGCTTGAATATAACGGGCCTGTTTCTCCAATAACTTAATCTTATCGTTGTTATAGATTGCATGTTTAACATCGTTCATCGTTAGGACACTTTTCTGATTCTCTTCAATTTCAATGATTTTGTTATGCCACTTATTTAAGGTTTCTTCTACTGTTTCTTCGCTTCCAGTAACATGCTTAAGGAGTTCCGCGGGTAATTTTCCTTTGTTCTTCACTTTCTTTTTCTTTGTTTTTTTCCTTTTCCGCTTTACCCTTCTTTTTCGTAATTTCTCCCTGCGTTGCATGGTTTCAATAATTGCCCTTCTCATGGCCCCAAAAAGTTCATCAGAAGTTGTAATTTTTTGTGTTTGTCGTAAAGGCTGCTTAATTGAATTGGGAATTTGTCGCTTTAGCTTTCGCTTCTTTCTTTCACGTTCGATCTTTTCCTCTTCGTCAATTACCCCTGTAATTTTTTGATGATAAAATTTAGCCGAGGAATAGATGGCCATACCAGAAATACGAAAATCTATAAAGTCTTCCTCAATCATTTTATCTGTAAATTCTTCAATAAGTTTGGATAAGTCAAATTTGGTTAGATCAACATTATCTGCGAGATCTGGATCCAATAAAGATCTCCAAGGATCTTTCAACCACCATTTTTCCGTCCTTAATTCTTCGGCGGCTTCTTCCGAGTCAATTTCATCCTCTTCTTCCTCTTGTTCGGCACCTACTTCGAGGACCTCTTGGACCTCCTTCTTTTTCTTCTTTCGAGCCATTTTTTTCACTTAGAAATATTCCTTTTCTCTCATTTATAATTAGACTTTTATAATTATAATTTTTTTGTAAAAAAATAAGAAATTAATATTAGGATAAGCTTTGATAAGAAACAGCTAAAGAAGCAATAAGAGATGTAAATAGTGATGCAAAAACCAAATGTAAATGAAGATTATAAATTCTTGGAAAAACATCGTTTGATGCTCCCTAAAGGACAAAAGATAAATCATATCTCAGCAAGTTTGCAACCCAAAGTAACTTTTGTACGGGAGCAAGGAAGGAAAGAACATGAATCGAACATGATTACAGTGGCACCTTCCCAATATTGTATGGGCGGTCCGCTTTATTGGAAACTTAAAGGCCACTGGAAAAGCCCTATTACTGGCTCTTTACTACCTCTTTACGCAGCACCAAAACCAATCGAAATGCCGAATTTTAAGGTTTTAAGCCCGATTCAAGGTAACCCAAATTGTAAAATTGCCTCTTTTGAAGGTTTCATTACGGTGGCTAAAAGAAATGGGGTGAATTCATTTGAAATCGCCGAACAATTAGAAGAAAAATTGGGAGAGGCACTCTTTAAACATCGTGTCATCAATTATTCAATAGCAAAGATGGAGCTTAGAGATATTACGGGCAATGGGCTCTTGGATATTGTTTTTGGAACGAATGATTGGAGTGAATACTTTCCAACCGAGGAAAGGAATGGAAAAATTGTTAGAACTCGATGGAGTGATAAAGATTACCGCCCCTTTAATAGTGAAGGAAAATGGAGAGGGGGACCACTTCATGGAGAAGTGTATTATCTGGAAAATATCTCGGAAAATTTGACCCCAAATACTCCCTTTGAAGAGTATGAGAATTTAAAATTTTCCAAACCCCAAAAAATTGAAAATGTTGATCAATTTGGACATTGTACCCCTGTATTTGCAGATTTTACCGGGGATGGTCTTGAAGATATGATTTGTGCGGATTTTGTTAGAGACATCACTTTTTTCAAGCGTTTACCCAACGAAAATTGTGAAACTAAAGGAAAGGAGGGCAATGAAGACCTTTCTCCACATACGCTAGTAAAATTCAAAGATGGAACTCCTCCCCGAAATCAAGATGGCAAACCAATAAAACTTATAGGTGTTATAAATTATTTAGAGGCTATTGATTTGACGGGAAATGGGTTAAAAGATATCATAATTGCCAGCGAATCGGGATATATTTCTATCCTTGAAAACCTAGGAAAAAGTACCAAAGACGGAATACCTATGTTTCAAGATCAATTTTATCTACTCCAAGATAATGCTCCCGTTAAATCCGACATTCTTGCAGTCCCCACGGTTGCTCCACTAAGAGAAGATGGGGAAAATCACCTGGATATGATTGTAGGGAACGGGGCAGGTTTTTTTGATATGTTTGAAGATGTTCAGACTAGGACTCCTATAATGCAGTGGCATCTACCAAATATCGGTAGGACTCTCCCCAATGATCCTGAGAAAGGTTCAATTCAAGGTCCTAGTGAAAATGGATGGGGTTATGTCTGTCCTACATTATTTGATTGGAATGGAAATGGGTTATATGATTTGCTTTTTAGCGATATTAACGGAGAACACTCTATCTCACTTAACTCGGGAACCAAATCAAAATATTCTTTCAAAAAGCCGGTGAAACTCATGGATATCTCCCCAGATGGCGGCGAAGGGATGCCACTTATCACTGTATGGCGGGTAAAACCCAGTGCTATCCGTGCAGAAAATGGAAAGGTCCTTTATTATTGTTTGGATGAGAATGCCAAGTTTGCGGTATATGAAAAGGTAGGTGATGGAGATTCGATGAAAGTAAAGAAGAGAGGGGTGATAAAATCAAGTGATGGAAAAACATTTACTTCGTTTAGAAAATTTGGAGGGGGAAGGGGAAGAATAAAACTCCAATTTTTTCAGTGGGAGAAAGATGGAAGATTCGATCTTTTAATGAGCACCCCCGCCAACCATGATTTTAGACAAAATTATAATAAGGATGATTTAGACCATTATAATATTGCAACCGTTGCGGTGGCCAAGAATGTCGGATCCTTAGAGGAACCTATATTGGAACCTCCCCGTTATTTGAAACATAAAAGTTTAAATGAGCCAATTAACTTTGGGCGCCATTCTTGCGCGGTTGAAGCATACCAATGGGATGGAGCCACTCATCTTTTGATCGGCGCTGAGGATGGCCAAATTTATCATTTCACCCAGGATGAATTCTTATATTAAAAAAATTGAATTAGATATCCTAATGGCTTTTTTACTCGCTTATCCTTATTTTGGATATATCCTCTCTTTGTGCCGTTCAAATAAATGACACATATTCAATCTGTTGGAAAAAAAAGTTTGAAGTAGGTCGGATAAAGTGTGAAGTTTGCATTAGAGGTATTATTTAATAAATTAGAATGGGATAAATCCATGGAAGACCAACTCGATGATATTTATTTGAGTTATATCCATCGAGGATTTCCAGATGATAAAAATATTATTGCTTATAATGAAATAAAAGATATTGATGGGCATTATTTTATCATTGACGGGCCTTATGAAGAGAACACCTATATTCCCTTCCATAGGATACTAAAAGTATGGAATAAAAAAACTGGTGAGGTTTTTTATAAAAAGGCGGGTACTGATTGAACCGAAATTTCTCTTTTTTCGAGGATCTTTTCCATATAAAGGAGTTTCATCATATATTCTAAGGAATCGTAAGTTTCGAATGTCACCATCGCAATATTTTTATTCTCATTCTGAGGCTCAACTTTCACATCATGATGAATTTTTTTGAAATATTCAAATATAATGTCAAAATAATCCCGTGATATCTTATTTTCAGGAATAATTATCACTTTAAAGCCCTCTTGTGGTATTTCAGATCGGGTGATTAGATCATCCAGCTGAAGAAGGCTCTCATCTTTGAATTTAAATCCTTTTAATTTTTCTTGTACGGAGGGACTGGGAATCTGGTGGATTTTTTTAAAGGTTTCTAAATCTCGGCAGAAATAGATTATTCCCCCATTGAATCCTTCTAAATATATTTTCCCATCCATTAAGGAGCGCAATATCTGATTTATCGAACTCACAAATCTTGATATTCTATTGATTGATTTCCCCAAAATTCGGAAACAAAGGCTCATCTTTAAGAAATACTTGATTACTATAAATATAAAAATGTTCATATTTTTTATTCGTTACATATGCAACATCAACAAAAACCAATGTTAAAAAAGATCCTCATTGCGGGGGCCGGCCATGGGGGTATAATGGCAGGTTCGATATTAGCCCAAAATGGATTTGATGTTATAATTTATGAAAAGGAGAATAAAGAAGATTTGGGCTATCCATGGCACGATGACCTAATTCTAGAGACATTCCAAGATTGTGGATTAGATTTTTTAGAGTCCCATGACTATCACAGAAAAGATAATATTTGCTTTGTGAGTCCTAATTTGAAATCGCTTCTTTTTACTAATTTACCCAAGGAAAAAAGGGAAATTGCCATCGATCGAAAATTACTTTACCGAAAGCTCCTCACTTATGCTGAACAAAAAGGAGTTAAATTCCGATTTTCCCACAAAGTCATTGGTCCAATTCTAAAGGATGACATAATCATCGGTTTAAAGATTCAAAAAGAAGGAGAAGAACTCCGAATTCAGGGAGATCTTATCATTGACGCAGCAGGCATCCACTCTTCTGTCCGTTCTAATTTACCAAAATCATATAATATTCCCGCAAATTACGAAAGAGGTGAAGTATTCCATACATACAGGGCATATTATGATTTTATTAATGAAGCGAATAAAATCCAAAATGCCAATATCAAGAATGAAGATGGATCATGGCGATTTAAAACTTATTTTGGGTTTCAAAACATACGGGGTATTGCATGGTATAGGATAACAGAGAATCAATCTGATATTCTTTTTGGAAAGATAGATCCTTATAATGATGGAGAGATTGAACATTTAATTGAAAAATTAAGAAAAGACAATCCAACTTTGGGTCATAAACTTAAATCGGGTGGATTTGTGGCGGATATTCCGATTCGAAGGGCTTTTGAGATATTCGTAGGGGATAATTACGCGGCGGTTGGAGATAGTGCATCTATGACAATCCCTCTTACGGGTTCTGGAATTGAAAACTCATTCAGGGCGGGTAAAATGTTAGCTAAGATAGTACAAAATATTTATCAAAACAACAATCTTTCCCAAAATAGCAAATCAGATGTGGAAAACCCCGTCACTAAGTATCCTATTGAGGATTTGTGGCAATATGAATATGAATACATTAAGGAAATAGGTTCGGAAATGGTGGGAATTCAATATTTAAAGGATTATATGTTGACCCTCCCCTGGGAAGAACTTGATTTTCTATTCGAGAAGCAATTGATTAAGGCTCAGGACTTTGAATCCGCAATGTCCGGAGAAGAGGTCAATTTGTCCGTTTTTGATTTATTTGGCCGAATTATTCGTGGTTTTTCCAAGATCGGGACATTGTTAAATTTAAAAAGTGCCACGGACGGGGTTAAAAAAGCTCAGAAAACTGCTCATTCTATTCCCAAACATTATGATGCTGAAAAAATAAAGGATTGGGGGAAAAATATCTGTGATTTATTTATTCCCTTTAAGGAAAAATTAAAAAAACTTTAATCTCTAATTCTTCTATTTTTTAACTTATTCTTCTTGAACGACTTCATCTGGAGTTTCAAAGTCATGGCGTTTTTTCTCCTCATCCAAATCCACGGTGAAAATGTCGGTTATCCCATCGGTCATTGAGACTCCGTAAATTGTCTCCGCATTCGTGATATTCTCTTCACGGTGGCTAATCACCAGAAACTGTGCCTCAGATGCGTATTCTTTGATTACTTGTGAAACCCTATATACGTTTGGTCCATCAAGCGCGGCATCGATCTCGTCCATTATATAGAAAGGAGCTGGATAGAAGTTTTGTACTGCGAATATAAAACTTAAGGCAACTAATGTTTTTTCTCCACCAGAAAGAATATCCAATGAAGATATTTTTTTACCCCGCGGTCTTGCTTCTATCGTAATCCCCTCTTCGAAAGGATGGGCCGGATTCTCAAGCATCATTTTGGCACTTCCACCAGGTGAAAGTTTTTGGAATACCTCAGAAAAGACCCGATTTATTTTATGGAAGGCTTTCATAAAGGTTTTTGTCTTCTCCAACTCTATCCGATGGATACTATCCAAGATGGCTTTCTTTTCCCTCTGTAAGCTCTGCCTCCTCATATCGATTTCATCCCATCGAGCTTTAACTACATCATATTCTTCAATCGATTTAAGATTGACTGGTTCCAATTTCTTCTTGGTCTTTTTATCCCGTTCAATGGCTTGATTAAGGCTTTTCTCGGATAAGTCATCAGTAACTGGAGGTAAGGTTCCATAATCTTTGGATTTTTCGAAGAGTTCATCAATTCGTTCTTCAATTACTATCTTTCTACTCTTCAAATTCCTCTTCTTTGCTGAATTTTGGGATTCTTCCGAATTAAGGTCCCCTAAGGTATCCCGCATCTCATTTTGTTTATTCAAGGATTCGTTTCTCTGATTCGTAAGCTCTTGAATTTCATGAACGACTTCTATTCTTTGCTCATCAAGCTCAATAATGTTCTCCTTAACACTTTCTATTTCTTCCTCATTATCGGCGATTTCTTCTCCAACAATATTGGATTGCTTTTCGAGTTCCTCGATTTCAACAGCTCGGGCCTTCATCTGTTTTTGTTTTTCCAGGGTTTTTTCTAGTTCATTCTTTTGGTTACTGAACTTTTTCAATGTTTTTCGTAATTCTTTTTCCTTATTTTCCAATTCTTTTCTCAGATTTTGCTCCTTTTCTTTTTCTTTCTCCATTTCTTCAATTTCATTTTGTTGTTCATCATTGAGGGTTTCATTTTCCTCGATAGTTTCGGAGCTCTCTTGATTCTCATTCTTTAAGCTGTCATTTTGATCAATTAATTTCTTAACATTTTGCAAATCATTCAAGGTTTGGTTTTGCTCTTGAAGTTTATTGTTCTCTTCTTGAATTTTTGCGTGGAATTTATTTCGAATTTCCTCCGATTTAACTCTTTCTTGCTTTTTATCTGCAATTTTTTTGTCAAATTCCTCTAATTCACCTTGAACTTTTTCCTCAGTTCTTTGTAAATCCTTGAGATCGGCTTTTTTCTCATCAATTTGTAATCTGGCCCTCTCTTGTTCCTTTTCTGCATTCGATATATCTTCTAAAAGCCGTTTCACATTACTTAACTCATTTAATTGTGTTCGGATATCCTCTAATTTTTCAGATTTTTGGTCGATAATACCACTTAATTCCTTTACCTTACTGAAATAGTCCTCCGATTTGATCTCTTCCAGTTGTTTGTTAAGCTTATCCACTTCAGAATTATTTTCACTGATCGCAGCTAATTTTTCTTTTCGTTCTCCTTTCAATTTTTCTTCTTTCTGGTTATTATCTTCAATAGATTTCTTTAAGAGAATGATTTGTTCCTCTCTTTCCTTAAGTGTTGAATCCTTTTGTTCTATTTGTGTTTCAATCTTGGTGAGCTGATTTTTTAACTCAGATACCTCTTTATTTTCGCGATTAAGGTTTTCGTTGAGTTCATCTAATGTATGATAATCATCAGCGCAACTAGACAATGCAACCTCTTGGAGCTTAACTTGAATGTTTTGGAATCGGTCGGTGAAATCCCGGATAAATCCATCAAAATTTCCGGTGGATTCCTTGATTGCTTCATCACTTGCGTCCCTCACTAATTCATTTAATTGCCCTATCGGTTGTTCTGCATTTTCAATAAGTAACTTTAGGGTCTGAACGGAAAATGTGAGTTGTTCTTTAATCTCTCCTTCCTCCGCCTCGGCAATGTCCTCAAGTGACTGAAGCATATCTGTTATATCCATCACAAAGTCCCTAAAGACTCTCTCAGACTCATCAATAGCCACCTCACTGGCATTTTGAATGTCTGTTTTTACATTCTCTGCGGAACGACTCACATTCTGTATAATTTGGTTTAATTTATTAAGAACCTTACTTAATTCCTCAGAACTTTCTTCTTGTGCTTCTTCCTTCTTATCAATTTGCTCTTGAATCCTTTTCCGTTCCTCTTGGAAAGTATCAATTTTTACATTTATTGAACCAATTGATTCTTGAAGATTTTCTTTCTTTCCTTGAAGTGTTTCCTTTTCATCGGAAATTGTTGCTTCTTTTGCCTGTTCGTTTCTCAAATTTCGTTCGGCTTGTTTAATCTCATTTTGAACTTGTTTGATCTCTACTTCCAGCCCAGAAAGCCTTTTTTCCAAATCAGAAATTTCATTTTCTAAGGTTCGCCTCTTAAGTTCGATGGCTTCTCGTTTTTTCTGCATTCGGCTTTGATCTTCGTTGAGCTTATTTCGTTCTTTCTTCTTTTCTTTTAATTCTTTTGAAATTTCTTTTTCTTGCTTTTTTAATTCTTTGATTAGTTCTTCTACATTTTTACCCTCAGTGATCCTATCATATTCTTTTTTCTTTTCCTCTTTTTTATCATCGAGCTCTTTTATTCTTTTATTTAACATTCCCATCTCTGCACTTGAGGAAGAAATGGACGATTGGATCTTAGAGTTTTTCTCAGCAATCTTTTTTCTCTGGTTCTCAAGGTCTTTAAGTTCTTGATCAATTTCTTTTTGTTTCTTTTGCTCTGCTTCAATCTTATCCTTGAACTCTCCGATGTTTGCATTAATCTCATCAATTATTATTTTTGTTTCATCAATACGATCTTGGAGACTGTCCTTCTCAACTTGAAGCCGTTCCATTTCTTTTTTGTTCTCGTTGATTTTTGAGGTGTTTTTGTTAATAGTTTCCTCCAACATTTTATTTTGGGTTTTCAATTGTTGAATTTGCTGTTTTATCTTTGAAATCTCTTCGTTGATGGCATTTATCTTTTCTTCCTGTTCCTTTTGGTTGGACACAGCGTCTTTAATATCTTTATTTGTAGTAGAGATCTGATCGACGATCTCATCAATCTTTTTGTCCGTCTGATTGCATAGATCATCATACGTTTGCCCTTCTTCGAGTTTTTCTTGGAGTTTTTTACGTTTAGCAATTCGTTCTTCTAAGGTTTCCAATTTTTCCCTATTTGCTTTCAATGTTGCTTTATTGGCTGAAAGATTGGATTTACTTTGAGTGAGATTTTCATCTAATTTTTCTCTCTCTTGTTGCTGTACCTTAATATCCTCTTCTATATTTTGAAGGTATAATTGTTCGGCTTCCAATTTTTCTTTT
>CAZEPC010000011.1:12907-29731 GCA_964513765.1 uncultured archaeon | reverse complement strand
AAAAATTATAGAAAAACAAGTTGAAGCTCAAATAAAAAAGAAAAATGAATCTCTAAAAAGGAATAACTAAGAAAAACCTCAATAAAAAAGGATGTCTTAGATTTTACAATTTATTATAATTTTATGAGTTCCAATTCAAAGTAGTGGATATCCTCAACGGAAACATCTTTCTCCACCTTAATTTCAGCATCTATACCATAATATGCACAGGCCAGCTTGGCTGCAGCTACAATTTCTGCTTTCTTAAGCGGTTCTTTATCGGGAGTCCCCGAAGCATCGGCCTCCATCTCCTTTTTTCTATCAAGAAGATCCGCCATATAATTCACCACTTTAAATTGCAGCTGATTAACCACCGCAACTCTGGTGATATTATTAATGTCAAAATACCCTAAATTCTCATATTTATTTCGTAAAAATCCTTTAAGATTAATTGAGTTTTTTTCACACTCAATCTCAAGCCAATCCTCAATACCCAGATCTCTCCGGAGGAAAATTAGTTCCCAATCGATGTCTATTTGTTTTAGGAAATCCAACACATCTTGATTTAAACTTTCTGCCTTAATAATAGTATACATTTGAAGACCAGCATACTTCATATTTTTCTTCATGAAGAGTCCTCTTTGATGGAGGCTGCTCATGATTCTTAATGTTATGCTAGAAACACCTCGGGTTGGTTCTCTTACCTTCGCTTCTAAAAGAATAATATTCCCTTTTTCATGATCAAAAACACGATCACAAATCCCAATTACACTTTCATTTTGTTCGAAAAAGTCCAAAACCCCACTAATGGTTGGCTCTACATCCATGGAAAATAAATCGGATTCATCAATAGATACATAATCAGAATCATTTGATCCAATGGCGATTTTAATCGAAATTAGGGACATTTCTTTTTTTTCCCCAAATATCGTATGGAGGGCAATATTAAAGGGATCGATTTCCTCCTCCAATATTTTTCTGTCTGCCAGATAGCTCTCAAAAGGATCCGGATCCTTCAAATATTGATTCATCACGGGTGCTTCCGAGGCTTTAATTGATACATCATAGTCACTAAGATCTCTTTTAATTACTAAATAAAGACCCCCCTCTCTCTGATATAGGGTGAGGCCGGTGTCATCATCCACAACTGCACTAAATTTCATTTGGGACTTTCGGCGGTTTCTTTTTTTCATCTTTTTTTTCCAGCCACTTCGATCAAACATTTTTATCCTCTACTAATTATAATACAACGCGCCTTTTTTAAATATCTTCTTTTAAAAACAAAGATTCGTTTTAAATAATATAATGTGGTCAAAGGAATTTTTTAAGTCACTTATGAATTTAGGAATCCCTCGACATATGATTCAGAGGGCTAAAATCGGATTTCAAGATCTCTGGAACCCATTAAAAATTATTTTTCAACAAAATTCAATTCCGAAAAATGGATGGAAGGATGCTCAAATAAGAATGCTTTTGAAAATTCTTAGCAGTTTTGATTCCGACAAGGATATTAAGGCAATAAGAATAGGAGAACGTGAAGCCAGAACCTCCAGCCCCATTTTAAATGAAATTGCATCTGGTTTTTGCCACGGGATTGGAAGAAGCGGGGATCTTACAGCACCTCAACCAAAGGCGGCGGGGGCATCCCTAATGCAAGCCCTTTGTAATAGATTAATGCTTTCTTTGGTGAATAATTTGGGAATAGTTAATGTGAAAGGGGCCTTAAGCACCCCTATGGGAACAGGGATGAGTCTTGCTATGGCTTTAAGAGGTCTATTTAATTATTATGAAACAAATATCCAAGATAAAAATGGTGTTCTTTATCCGCGGGCTGATCATAAATCCCCCCCTAAGGGAATTAATTTTGTAGGAGGAAAAATTATTCAAGTAGAGGGACATTTTGGGGAAAACCATTTTGCCCCTGAGGGAGCATATGTTGATATTGAAGATATTAAGAGCACTTATTTTGAAAACAAGAACAAAATTAGCTCCATCGTTTCCACAACCTCCTTTTTCGCACCTCGGGTTCCCGATGAGATAAAAGAAATTGCGAAATTTGCCGATGAGTATAATCTAATCCATGTTATTAACAACGCCTATGGGATTCAAAGTGAAATTCTCATAAAAAAAATCCGTTCAGCAATCGATGCGGGTCGGGTAGATGCAATAATCCAGAGTAATGATAAAAATTTCTTAACACCTGTAGGGGGTGGGGTAATATTATCTCCAAAGGAGGAAATAATCGAAGCCATAAGCAGTTGTTATGCGGGAAGGGCTTCGGCAACACCTACAATCCAGTTATTGGTCTCATTATTGAGTATGGGATTAGGCGGTTATCAAAAACAAATGAAAAAACAAACAAAAAACATGAAGTTACTAAATAACAAGCTTCAAAATTTAGCAGAGAGTATGGGAGAGAGAGTTATAGATTGTAAAAACCCTATATCATGTGCTATGACATTGAGAAGCCTTGATAAGGATTTGATCGCGGACTTAGGAGGATATCTTTACAATTTGAGAGTCACAGGCCCCAGAGTAGTAAATGTATATGAAAAAGATTTCGGTGCGTGCACAGATGAAATACGAACCCCTTATGTAGTTATGAATGCCGCTATTGGGGTTAAAAGAAAGGATATTATGAAAAGTAAGAATCTACTAGAGAAAGCAATTCGGCAATTGAAGAAAAATTAAGCAAATTCAATATCATCCGAAAATCCAAAATAATTAAAAATTTGAAAACCAAAGTAAAACATAATGAGCTTAATTGAGAAATTTAAAAAAATTAACAAAGATTGGCCCAATAAATCGATTAAAATCCCCTATGATAATCTTTCAAAGTTAGAATTGTTCGAAGTGGGTTATCTGGCATCCAGTGATGTGCCTTTCCGTTGTTTTTCAATTAAATTAAACCCCGGAACCGATCATCTAAAAGATGTGGCACTACTATACAATTCAAAAACCAAACAATTCATCTCATTGCTCACAAAAGAAGACGGTCTCGTTATATCTCTTTTCCAAAATAAAAAGGATGATATTGAACAAAATATGGAAAAGATAAAAAATGATGTAATTAAATTCAAAGAGCAACTCGCGGATAAAAACGCTAATATTAAGGAGCAAATAAGTAATTGTATCTTGGTGGAACGAAAAGTAGATGAAGCTATGCATCAAGCATTGGCCAAATCATTAAACCGTAAGGTTTACTTTTCTATAGGTGAGTGCAGGGAGAGGGCTGCCCTAATCCCAATTTTCCAAAATTCAACCGGTGCTGATTTGGTTCAATTAGCCCTTCATAAATGGATGGATTTTGCCCTACGCCAGCCTCAAGATGAACCATTTCCAGAGGAAAACGTAACCGCATTGGTGAAAAATTTTCTTCAAATAAAGAAATGGCTAAAGGAATTGATTGTTAAAAACTTAGCAGGGATTTCGACCCTCAAAGAAGAGGTTTCAGCAGAAGAGGAAGAAACCGAATAGAATCCAAAATAAGTTACAATATCTCGGATACAAAAATTACAAATATTTTTTCATCATTTTCTTTAAAACATTGCTAAAATTATTATACTTTTTCTAGATAATCCTAACTTTTTTGTAAGGGGTTTTTTGTGATAATGATGTGTTCCATGTAATTTGAAGATTCTTTTTAGAATCTAATTGGTTTTACATGGAACACTCTAATTAAATAAGGTGGAAAGTAATGACAGTATATAAAACAATTGAGTTGGTAGGAACATCTGAAGAAAATTGGGCAGATGCAGTAAAAAATGGATATGCTGAAGCAAATAAAACAGTCGATGGAATTCGAAATATAGAAATTGTCAAATCAGATGTAAAAGTTAAGGAAGATGAGGGACAGTTAATATATAGAACCAGAATGAGGCTCACATTTGAACTAAAATAAGATTTTTATTTTTTAAACTAAAGATATTATTAACTAATGTGGTGAATTTTCTGTTCTTTCATCATTTTTTTCAAAAGTTCAAAGTTTTTTCTTTCCCTTTTGCCCCAAATGTGCAATTCAGCTTTCATTTCCCCATTTCTTTCAAAATATATTTTTTTAAAGATCTTAAGTTTCAAAAAATATTTAACTCCAAATCAAAGTTAATATTATATAACAGCATTTTATTAGAAATACAGACAACTAAAGGGGTATTTCAATATGAACAAAAACCACACTAATTTAAAGAAACAACATCCAATCATTAGGATTATACTGTTTACAATCATTATAGGAAGCATTTTCGCCATTCAATTAACACAAAGCACGAATAATAAAGCAAATCAACCTACAAAAAGCGTGCTAAATGCAGATCTAACTAAGCAAGAAATTAATTACGAGAACACCCCAAGATCTTCCGCAATTGAATACAATCGGAGTTTTCGATATGGAGAAGATCAACTCTATGGTGCCCAAGTTATAATGCCCACCTATTTTCAAATAAATGGGAGCTCCCCTTGGAGTAAATTTCCAATATATCTATACAACTCTTTTTTGGAAAACACAGAAGCAGTATTTAGAAACTTTAATCTTTCTGTTGATGGAACCCAAGAGGTGTTTATTAACAACCCATATAACAGCGACCAATCTTGGAATGTTGAATCACCGTATTTACAAACGCCAGGCGTTCATGAATTAAAAGTAGAAGTAGGAAATATCCTACGCAAAGAAAAGATCATAAAAACAGCCATTCTTAATGTTACCAATAAAACCAGTATATTTCCTTATTATGATGATAGTAATATGATCAAATTGGGATCTTCAGAAAAATATCATCTTAACTGGAATGTCCAAATCCCTTCTGGAGGAAATTACGACTACCGATTTTATCTAAATGAAACTCTTTTGAGTTCTGGATATTCTTATAATAATATTCTATCCTTAGAGCTGAATGATTCAAATGGTTTTACATCGGTAGGAGAGAAGAATATGAAACTCATTGTGAATGATACCATTTCAGGTTATTCCACCTCGAATGAATTTACAATTACGGTAATAAACCCCAACCAACCATCCGTGAATGAAATATCTGTATTATCCAGAGAAGAGGTTTTTCTTTGGGATTCAAATGTGAGCAATCTTATTTCTTTTAAAGCACATGACATGGATGGGGATCAATTCAGCGATTTGGATCGGGCGGAAGTATATATAACAATCCCTGAAGCGAATTATGGAGGAAACATACGAATTCATCATTATTGTACAATTAAGAATCTTCAAGATGAGCAAATTACATATATACCCTTTAAACAAAAAATGATTGATACTTTTATAAGAAGTAATCCTGATATCTACAATATTGAGCCCGATGGGAGTTATTGGGGAAATTTAGTCAATTTTAAAATAATTGCGGTTGATAAAGGCGAAATATGGAACAAACAACAATTACTTTACGAGGAATTGGATCATATTGGACAGAGTTTTTCCAAAAGAAGAATACATGAAGATGTTATTGAAAGGAATCTCCCAGTGAGAGGAGGAAATATCAATATCACAAATTTTGAAGTATCTGATAGTGATGATACCACCCAATATAGCATGACCGTTGTGGCAGATGCAAGGGAGACTACCAACTTGAATATTAGGGCAATTTCCGGGGAGAATATAGAAGACTTTCATCATGGATGTGAATATGACCGATTATGGGGTACAGAATACGAAAATCAGAAAGTCAATTCTGAGGAGGATTATGATTGTAGTGTATTTTATTCAAAATCTGTTTCGGGAGATGATGTTCCTATGGGAATTCTATTTTGGATTAACCCTGAAGATGCCCAAAAAATTCAATTTCCAGTTATAGTAAAGATTAGTTATCCATCAGCAATGGAACCAGATGAGAATTTGGATGAAAAACCATTGAAACTCCTATATTGGGATAGTACTTATAGACAAACATATGAAACCCAAGAGTGGGGAACCTTTCATATTATGGGAAAATGGGAAATTTTAGAGGATGCAGTAATTAAACCAGCGGGAACATATCAAAAAGAAATTGAAATCCAATCTCCTGGGTTGTATGCATTTGGAATGGATAATTTAGATTATATTGAATATCAAGGAAATAAAGGAATAGGTGTTCCAGGATTTCCGATAGAAATCTTTTTGGGTATTTCATCCTTGGCAATGATTTATATTGTGAGAAAATACTCCAATAAAGTCCAGAAAAGATAATAATATCTCATATTTATATTTTTTTCCCTCATTTTTCCCTTTTCCTGTATTTTTCATTCTTTTCATCATATTTCCCTTTTCCCCGATTGCTAATTTTTAATGTAATTTTTAATAATAAAACTTCAAATATCGCCCTATAAGGTTTTTAAAGGAGTTTGGACTAATTGATTCAAACTAAATAGGAAAAATTGAAAATGGAATACAAACCAACTTGGAACTCACTTAAACGACACAGAACACCCGAATGGATTGAGGATGAGAAATTTGGCATTTATTTCCATTGGGGAGTATATTCCGTCCCTGCGTACGGGAATGAATGGTACCCCCACCAAATTTACTCTGGGGGGGAATGCTATAAACATCACGCAGAAAATTACGGTGAACCGGAAAATTTCGGATATAAAGATTTCATAAAGGATTTTACAGGAGAACATTTCAATGCGGAACAATGGGCAAAGCTTTTCAAGGAAACAGGCGCGAAATTTGCTGGTCCCGTGGCAGAGCATCACGATGGATTTTCAATGTGGGATAGTAAGGTCAATAAATGGAATGCAAAAAATATGGGACCCAAACGGGACATCGTAGGAGAAATGGAAAAAGCAATCAAGAATCAAGGGATGAAATTCCTCACAACTTTTCATCATTCCCACAATTGGTATTATTATTACCATATGAAAGGGCTAGATACCGCAGATCCCGAATACGAAGGATTATATGGAAAACCCCACCCCGCCGTCAATAACATAGGAACTTCTGGACCTCAAAATGACAGACCAGATAAGGAATTTTGTGAGCAATGGTTCTTGAAAATTAAGGAGGTAATCGATAACTATACTCCCGATTTAATTTGGTTTGATTTTGGATTAATGCGAATCCCAGATAAGTATAAAAGGAAAATGGCAGCATACTATTATAATGCGGCAGAGGCTTGGAACAGAGAGGTCGAAATAATCTACAAAGATCACCATATGCCCCCAAAGGTTGGGCTTTTAGATTATGAAAGGGGAAGGAGCGATAAGCTCACGTGGCATTCATGGATTACAGACACCATATTAGGGACGAAATCTTGGTCATATATAGAGGACGAGGTCTATAAACCTCCGAACCGATTGATCCATAATTTTTGCGACCGGATTGCGAAGAATGGATATTTATTATTGAATTTTGGACCGAAAGCCAATGGGGAAATCCCCCAAGAAGTTATTTCGAGGATGAAAGAAATGGGAGAGTGGCTTAAGGTTAATAAAGAAGCAGTATTTAATTCGACAGCATGGGTATTGGCGGAAGAAGGACCAACCAAGATGAAGGACAGCGGAAGATTTAGCGAAAAGCAAGAGGTTAATTATACTTCTGAGGATAAAAGATTTGTGGTTAAAGACAATTGTTTGTACATCTTTGTGCTAGGTTGGCCAGATGAGGAACTCTGTATACGATCTCTCACAAAATGTCCTTCAAGTCATGGCCAAAAGGAAAATTTTTATCTAATTGAAGAATCCGATGTTAAGTCAATTCAATTATTGGGACATGAAACCGAGCTGGATTGGAAACTCACAAATGAAGGATTAAAAATCAAAATTCCAGAAGAAAAGCCCTGCAAACATGCATTTACTTTCAAAATTGCATGGACTGAAATCTAATCGAAATACATCCGACTTTACTTTTTCACGCTTTTTTATATTCTTCTTCCACACATTGAAGAAGAATTGAGTGAATTTTTTCTTGATCTTTTTCAATATCAATCAATAATGCATCCTCCGAAAAGAGATGAGAATTCAGTTTCAAGCGGGCAGCCACTTTATTTAATAGTGGAATTTCTTTTCCCGTAAGAACTTGAACATATTTCTGAGTTTTCAAGTTGAATAATGCTGAATTCATAATTAACATAAAATTTAGCAATTGGTTATTTTTTACCACCGCGAATTTTTTAAAAAATGTATATTGATACCCCATTTCATTATTCAGTTCTGATTTGAGATACTCAATATTCCAATTACCTCCGTGTTCATCAATTACGTATTTTAATGCAGAAATCGACATGGAAGTGATATTTTGGGAAGCATTTTCATTTTCATCCATATAATAAAAACTCTCATCATCTAAAAAGGATAAAACATGAGAAACCGGTAATCCTGCTTCATTGATTAGTTGGATGTCCCACCAATGTTCAAAAGATTTTTCCGAATCTTCTGCAATTTTTTTCTTAACATTTGTTTGTGTAATTTTCTGTGCAGATTTTGCTCTTTTTTCTCTGGCTTCCTTCCAATCCTCGAAGAAATCTTCTACTTGTTCACTAACCCAAATAATATACGGCCCAAAATCCTTTATATCTGCGAGATCGGAATTTTGCTTGTCAATCCAATCAATAAAGAACTCGAAAATATAATTAGCCATCATTTCTTCGACACCCCATAGTTTATAGGGTTTTTTCGAGTTAAATTCACTAACCGACAAAACACAGAGAAGATTTCTCTCATCTATGAATCTTTTGTCCAGATAATGAACGGCATGCTGATTTTCGGGGGTATTTAATTGAATTTTAGTAAAATTCTTTTGAGGAAAAAAAGCCAAATAACTGATGAGATTAATCATTTTTTCCATCTGTTCAAGAAAATCACGGTTCTTTTGTTGAGTAGATACAACATTAATCTTGCCATCTCGATAAGAAAGAATTAGCACAATCTCGGGGGATTGCTTTGTTTTTTCCGTAACGTGAAGAAAAGTAAATGTCCAATCGAGTGGCATCCTAAGTTTATAATTGCATCCAAATCTCAAATATTTTTCGCTTTAGATAACTCAAATATTTTTAAAGCAAATGAGTGATTTTTAGATATGAGAATGTCAAAGAAAAAACCGCAAAAACCCAATAAGGTGGAATTATTGGCACCTGCAAAAAATTTCATGTCAATTAAAGCCTCAGGTCCTTATGCCGATGCAATCTATTTTGGGGTTCAATCGTTTAATATGAGGGCAAAATCAGATAATTTCAAGATTGAAGATTTGAAACGTATAGCAAAAATTTGCCATAATCCCCAAAATAAGGAATTTCGGAAAAGAAAATGTTATCTAACAACTAACATTCTCATATACGAAGAAGAGTTAGATGAGCTCCGCGAGGTTATTCAATCAGCGAAGGATGCAGGAATAGACGCGGTTATTGTTCATGATGCTGCAGCAATTAAAATTGCCAAAGAGATCGGCATCCCTTTTCACATTTCCACCCAATGTAATGTTTCTAACTCGATGAGCGCTCAGTTTTATGAAGGTTTAGGGGCAGAAAGAATTATTCTTGCCCGAGAATGCTCACTACGGCAGATAAAACGAATTTCTAAAAAACTCTCCACCGCTGAAATTGAAACTTTTGTGCATGGGGCAATGTGTTCAAGCATTTCTGGAAGATGCTATCTTTCCCAAGTAATTAATTGTTCAGTTAAAGATTCTGCAAACCGGGGAAGATGTACTCAACCATGTAGAGGAAATTGGAAATTAATTGCGGCAGACGGACATGAATTCTTATATGATGGACAGAAGATACTCAATTCACGAGACATGTGTATGATTAAATATGTCCCACAAATGATCCAGTCTGGAATAAAATCTTTTAAAATCGAAGGACGAATGAGAGATGCTTTCTACGTTGAGATTGTTTCTAAAGCATACCGAGAAGCTATTGATGCCTACTATGACCATCAATTTCGTAGAGCTTGGAAGAGAAAGAAGTGGATGTCTGAGCTTAAAAAGCCCTATAATCGAGGCTTTACCACGGGATTTTTCTTTAAGCGAGCCACTGTTGAAGACTCACAGTTAAATACCGGTGCAAATCTCTCCCACTGGCGGGCCATTGAAATGGGAAAAGTTGATTCATTTTTGGAAAAAATAAACGTGGCCGCAATAACCTTAACCAATGGAACACTTCGGGTTGGAGATAAAATCACAATAAAAAGTATGGATCCAGCATATGACACCTTTTTCCACCAAAAAGTGAAAGATATGCGGATAAAAGGAAAATCTGTGGAAAAGACGGACCGGGCAACCGAGGAAAACCCCATCCAAATAACATTAAAAGTAGATGAAGAAGTCTATCCTGATCAGATCGATGCAATTTATAAATTTACAGATGAAACCTATGGAACCGGCGGATATCAGCTGAAATAATTATAAAAAAAAGAAGTAAGCGCAAAAAATTTATTCCAAAACTTTTTCCCAATCCAAATATTTATCGGCTTGCTCTTTACAAATACCAATTTCATTCGGTTGTATATGGGTATGAATTTTTTTCACTTGTTCGGAAACTGTGTATGTATCACCAGGTGCAACGATTAAAGGAATACCTTTTTCTTCGGCCTTGCTCTGAATATGAGGTGCAGGTTCGATATTCCCAGTAAAGATAATAAGAGCAGTACTGGTTTCCAAGGCAGCAAGAGCAATATCCGAACGATCTCCGCCGGTAATAACACATTTATCTCTCCCTCTCCTGAGATAGCTCACAGCAGATTCGGAACCCATTGCGCCTATCACGAAACCCTCAATTGTATTATACTTAACCTTGATATAATTACCTACAATCAACCTTCCATTGACCGCTTCCATGATCTCTGAAATAGTAGGTTTCTCCAATTGTTTAGATTTTTTTAAGCCGCCAATAAAGGGTATCCCAAGCTTTTCCAATAATGGTTTATGATATTGTTCAATCCTTGTAAATGCATTATCAGATACACCATTTAAGATAACTCCTTTCACGTTTATCCCTTGGCATTTATACCAATCATACACACTTACTAAATCGTTTATATCATCATCATCTGATACTGGACAACAAATAATGACCTCTGAATCAAATTCTTTTGCAAAATACGCATCATCAAGACTTATTGAGCGGAATTGATTACAAGAGTGATTTCCTTCGATAATCATTACATCTAAGCCTTTTGAAACCATAGATTGATATGTATCTTTTATCTTCTCTTTTATTTGTCCAGTCTCCTCTAAGGTCACTTCGTCTAAGAAATATCCTGGACTCAGAAATTGGGGACAAATCTCTTCTTTGGAAAATTTTCGGGCAACAACCGCGGAAATAACATTTACATCCTTATCGGTCCGTGTCTTTGGTGTCATTGACATTTTATCTCCGATGGGTTTAAAATAGCCCAAATTTTTACCTTCATCGTCTCTAAACTTTAGAAACATACCAATTGCAACTACTGATTTCCCGCTTCCTCCTTTTGTGGAGGTTAACATAATTGATTTAACCATTTTTTTCACCAATTTGATAGTTTAGTTTTTTCTCCATTTTATAATAATATTTTGTTGTTTTTCGTTAAAAAACTTGAATTTTTTTATTTAATTGTAATTTTAATATCCACGGCACTATATCCTTCTTCTTCCTCAAATACCAGGCAGGGATTAATATCTAGTTCCATAATATTATTGAAATCATTAACGAATTGGGAAATTTTCACCAAAATATCCACAACTCCATCAATAGCACTTCTAGGCTCTCCCCGAACACCCCGTAAAATAGAATAAACACGGGTTTTCTCAAGAAGATTGAGCGCATCATCCTTATCAAAATGGAAAGCTAAATCAAAAGCGACATCTTTTGTATAATTTGCATATATTCCTCCGGAACCCACCATAAGTTGTGGCCCGAAGGTTGCATCCCTACTCATTCCAATGATAAGTTCATTCACTTTCTTTTTATCTTCTTTGGTGATCATTTCTTGAAGTTCGACACCGTAAATCCTCACATCGCGGGACATTTTTTGGACATTATTCATAATTCGAATAAATGCATCTTTCGCAGATTGGGCATCTTCAATATCAAGAATAACACCCCCTACATCCCATTTATGGATTATTTGAGGACTTACAATTTTCGCAACCAGAGGAAAACCTAATTCTTCGGCTAAATTTGCTGCCTCTCTTGCTGTCTTTGCTAATCGACTTTTAGGAGCTTTAATCCCATAAATCTCGAAAACTTCAGCCGCTTCATGACTGAGTAATTGTGTCCTTCCATCTTTCTTCACATCTTTTATGATGCCCTCGACTCTCTTAAGATCCACTTCAACTCTAGGAACTTCTTTTTCTGTAATAATTGGTTGCTCCAGGATATTTTTATATTTCCATAATCCTTTCAAGACTTTCACACCTTCCTCGGGAAATGGATATGTTGGGACTCCGGCTTTGGTTAATATTTTAGAAGGTTCCGAAACACTTTTCCCACCTATAAATGCCGAAACCGTTACTTTTTCGGGATATTCATTCGAGACCTTCGAAATCTTCTTAGCCGCATTCAATGGATCTGTTTGGGCCTGTGGTGTTAAAATTACAATACTTCCTGCCACTTCAGAATGCGGAGCTTCATAAAGTGTTTTCATCGCGAATTCATATCGCTCTGGAGGAGCATCCCCAATAATATCAACGGGGTTATATAAGGCAGCTTCTTCCGGCAATCCCTCATCTAATTTATTTATGGTATCATCACTAAAAGAAGAAAATGTTAAGCCTTCTTCTTCCATTGCGTCCGTGGCTACGATGCCAGGACCACCCGCATTGGTAATAATACTAAATTTATCACCTTTGGGAGATGGAACCATTTTAAATGAAAGTGCGTAATTAAACAATTCGGAAATAGTATCTGCCCGAATGACCCCGGCTTTTTCAAAGGCCAGATCGAACGCGATATCACTACCCGCCAAGGCCCCTGTATGAGAAGAGGCTGCTTTTGCACCATGTTCGCTTCTTCCAGATTTAAGAAGAATCACCGGTTTCTTTTTTGTAGCCTTAGAAACTACTTCAAAGAATTTATCGCCATTTGTAATCGATTCAATATAACCTGCTATAACTTTTGTATCATTATCCTGGGCCAAGTATTCTATAAAATCAATTTCATCAACATCGCATTTATTTCCCAGTGATATAAACGAACTAAATCCAATATCTTGTTCAACGGCCCAATCTAAAAGGCCGGTCATCATTGCGCCCGACTGACTTAACATCGCAATAGACCCTTTTTTGGGAGTAATACTTGCAAAAGAAAAATTAGCATTCGTAATCACCCCGAGACAATTAGGACCAATTATCCGCATCCCATGTTTTTGGGCAAGCTCGCTGATTTCCCTCTCCATTTTTGCCCCTTCTGGACCTACTTCCTTAAATCCAGCAGTAATAACCACAATAGATTTTACTCCTTTTTCCCCACATTCTTTCACAACGGAAACCACAAATTTTGCGGGGATACAAATAACTGCTAAATCAATGTCTTCTTGAACATCCAATACTGACTTATATGCCTTATATCCCATTATTGAATCTGCCTTGATATTGATGGGAAACACCTCACCTTTAAACTCGGATTCTTCTATATTTTTCATGACACTATATCCGACTTTGCCCTCAGTTGAAGATGCTCCTATGACCGCAACTGATTGCGGTTCAAAAACTGATTCCAATTCTTTTACTGTCTTTGATGGCATTTTAAATCACTTTTTCAGATCTAATAATAATTCTCTATGTATTAGTTGTTCTTCATATGCTATTAGGCTTTTCCTTAGAATTATGGGTTTAATATGGGATTTTATGTGCAAATCTCTTGGCAGCCAGTTAGGATTAAATCCGCGTAGATGAGACACTATTGTATTTGGAGTGTCACTTTTTCCTCGACATTTACTTTTGAATTTCCCCGGTAATTCCATGAATATGTATTTTGTTCAGGTATTAATCCCTCTCGCTGTCTGCAAATATGTTGAGAACTCACACCTGTGAGGAACCCCCATGTAGGATCGCATTGTATCCATCCTTTCGAACTGGGAGCAAAAAACTCGCACCAAGCATGGCCCTGATTCGTAAGATCCAGATTTATATTTCCATTATGAAAATCAAGTGTCCATCCATGCACAATTTTGGCTGGAATACCATTGGCCCGGAGTAAAGTAACAAAAAGATCCGACATTTCAGAACAATCTCCGCTCCTCTGACGGTATGTATTCAAGGCATCTATTCTTTTATTATTAATACGATAATTTATTTTTTGATTCACAAATTCAAAAGCCAAAATGATGTATTCAGATATATTATTTGAATTATTATTTAACACATTTACCAAATTTTTTATCTCTTTCTCATTTGTATTCCAATAACTTGAGGAATTTAATAGAGATTCCCCAATGGAACCCGATTTTGTTATTTGTTCATATTGTTTTACTTGGCCAAAATTGGGCTCCATAACCCCAACATTCCCTTGAGGGGTCACTTCAACAAAAAATGTTATATGTGTTTTTTTTCTTTTCTGCAAATCTCCCAGTTTAAATTTTATGAGTTGATTTTCATCTTCATCTTCTTCAATCATACAATTTTTGGGAATCTTCACATTTACTTGTTGAAATTTAGTTTGAGGGGGAATATATGATGAAAGAGTAAAATCGGAAACTTTATGTTCCCCCTTATTTTCTATGGTGTAATCAAACCTTAATTTATATTTAGGGGATGTCCCCCACTCAATCCTGATGGCAGAGGCATCATGAGAATGGGAAACCAAATTTTTGGAATGAACACTAGGGGTAACACTTCGAATTTTCCTTTTTCGATCATATTTAATCTGGGCAAGAGCACTACTAAAGAAAATCTCCCCAGTATTTCTAAGAAAATGAATTTCCCCCAAATCCTCTTTAGGCCAATCGATAATGTTAATACCACCAATACTCCTGATCACCTCTGGATTAAGAAGAAGTTGAAGTTCATATACATATTTTTCTCCGCTTCTAAAGGGTCGTGGAAAATGAACTTCGATTTTATGTTTGTTTGAATGAACTTTTGTCTTTATGGGGTTTTTTCTTTTATCAAGTGCAAATGCCGCATCAATTTTTAGAGAGGTATTGTAAGAAAAACCACTAAAATCTCTTATTTTATCTTTCCAAATGCCCGCCACCAATTCTTTAATCATCACGTCATCTTTATCGATGATTAGATTTATTTCTTTTACTTCTTTGTTCTCAAAGGCCATTTATACACCTCAAATGAATAAAAAGGAAATTAAATAAAGAAAGAAACCCATTCCAATTATTGAAGATCAATGAATTTCGCAGAGATCATATCCCCAAGTTCTTTTAATTCATTTAATATCTGCTGATCCAGAGCATCATCCAGAGTGATAACAGATAGTGCTTTACTTCCTCTTGTATCACGGCCTAATTGCCATCCTGCAATGTTAATTCCTTTATTACCTAAAAATGTACCGACTTTTCCAATAACACCGGGTTTATCAATACTTTCAATTAAAAGCATGTAATCAGAAGGAGAAATATCTATATAATTTTCATTTATCTCCATAAATTTAGGCCTACCAGAGAATACCGTGCCGACCAAACGGGACATTGATTCACTTGGTTTGTCTGTATCAACTTTAAGCTTAATTAAATTCGAAAGATTTGTTTTCTTTTCAATTTTTTTAACCTCTATGTGGATCCCATTTTCGCTTATTAAATCTTCTAAATTCATATAGGTCACCACATCATTCAAACGATTCTTGAATGTAGAATAGAGAATAATTGATTTTATCGGATCAAATGTAGAAAAATCATCGCCACGGTATTCAATGCTCATCTTATTAATCCTCCCTTCAATTGAATTCCCGATAAATTTTCCTAAATATTCGGCCAATTCCATGTAAGGTTTATAGACTTCGGCCAAATGTCCGGGAAGTTTAAATGGCAAATTAACCGAATCAATGAAGATATTAGATTTCAGACCCTTAATAACATGATCCGCGGCCAAGGTGGCCACGTTTATCTGGGCCTCTTTACTGCTAGCACCCAAATGAGGGGTGGTCACCACATTCTCTAAGTCAATGAACGGAAACTTCTCTTTTTTAGCCGGTTCTTCGGAATATACATCAATACATGCCCCGCCAATCTTTTCTTTTTTAAGAGCAGTATAAAGCTCTTTTTCATTGATTACACCTCCCCTTGCGGCGTTTATAATCACTGCCCCCGGTCTCATCAATTCAAATTGTTCTTTATCTATTAAATTACGGGTACTTTCATTCAAAGGAACGTGCAGAGTAAGATAATCAACTTCCTTCAACATATCATTAAGATTATCATATAACTTCACATTAAGTTCTTTTGCCCTGCTTTTTGGCACAAATTTATCATATGCGACCACGTTCATATTAAAAGCTTGAGCCCTTTTTGCAACCCCTTGTCCGATCCTTCCTAAGCCCACTATGCCGAGGGTTTTCTGGAAAAGTTCTGTCCCTTTGTATTTACTTTTTTCCCATTTATTTTCCTTTAAACAGCTATTTGCTTGGGAGATATTACGTGCCCATGTGAGCATCAAACCCATCGTCAATTCGACAACGGCAATGGTGTTCCCAGTCGGGGTTATCATAACCACGATACCCCGCTCCGAACATGCACCTACATCGATGTTATTATAACCTGCTCCGGCCCTCGCAATTACCTTCAAATTTTCTGCTACAGAAATCACATCGGCGGTCATTTTTGTGCCGCTTCTAACTATAATCCCGTCGTACTTAGGGATTTCGGATTTAAGTTCTTCATGAGAAAGATTGGTATTAATAGTAACTTCAATTCCCGCGTCTTTAAGAAGATCGATTCCTTCTTGCGCGATGTTATCACTAATCAAAACATTAAACTTTTTTTGTGCCATTTAGGAGAAAT
>CAZEPC010000011.1:0-12807 GCA_964513765.1 uncultured archaeon | reverse complement strand
GGATTTACAAAGAATTAAGAACATCAGTTGCGGCCGCAAGCATCTTTTTTACATCAGTTTTGGTGTACCAACCCATGGCAGCCATTCGGAATGTATCACCTTTGAGTTTGCCGTATCCATTTACAATCCGATATCCTTTCTCACAAAGCTTATCCACAAAAGATTGTGTATCAAAGTCTTTGGTATTTTTAATAGTCACTACTGTATTAGATTGGTGTTCTTCTGGGCCAAATACCTCAAAACCTTGTTTCTCTGCCCAATCACGGATCATTTGAGATCGTGCTTCCTGTTTCTTATATCTTGTTTCTGGACTTTGTTCCATTATCTTTTCTAAGGCCTTCATCAAGGCCCGAACTTGTGGCATGGGAGGAGTGACAGGGCATTCATCTTTCTTACCTCTTTTATAGATATGATCAAAATCTAAATATTTACCACGGTTTTTCACGTTTCTAGTTTTTTCCATTGCCCTATCCGAAATAGAGCAAACTGCAATACCAGGCGGTATTCCAAAAGCTTTTTGCACGGAAGCCAAGGCCACATCTACACCCCATTCATCAACATTGAGAGGGATACCGGCCATCGCAGATACGCAATCAACGCACAACATAGCACCCGACTCTCTTACAATTGGACCGATTTTGTCCAAAGGATTGGTTACACCAGTGGAGGTTTCATTATATGTTAAGAAAACAACCGGATAATTTCCTTTTTCCAGATTTTCTTTCACTAATTCGGGAGTAATTGCCTCTCCATAATCAACTTTTACCACTTTGGAATTTTTCCCACATGCATCGGCAAAACCCGCCCATCTATCACCAAAAGCCCCACAAGAGAAAAATAGACCGGTTTCATCATCCGCCAATAGATTTCTTACACAAGCCTCCATAATGCTTGAACCACTTGAAGGAAAAATAAGGATTTCATTTTCGGTATTCAATAATTTCTGCATATTTTCTCGAATGGCAGAATGCATTTTTCGATAAAAAGTACCCCGATGGGTGTCATGTTCTTTTCCCATAACTTCTAAAATAAAATCGGGAACATACACCGGCCCCGGGGTGAAAAGCATATAATCTAACTCTAAATCTTCTTCTTTAACCATTATATTTCACATCATAATTTTTGTGAGCTTAGAAAGGTATCCTTATTTTTTTAAATTTATTAGCAAAGTAGAATAATTCTTAATTAGGACAAACATTTAATCGATTAGGAGAAAATTAGATATGTCTGAAAAACCAGATTTTGAGAGAATTGAAACCGGAATACCGGGATTGGATGAATTGATTGAAGGCGGCATCCCAAAAGACTTTATAGTCTTGGTTGCCGGATCCTCCGGTACGGGAAAAACGACTTTATCCATGCAGTTCTTGGTCCATGGGGTAGAAAATGATGAAAAATGCGTATATATTGGATTAGGAGAAAGTGAAACGGTCATATCCAGATGTATGGCGAGATATGGTTTTGATTTAGAGAAATTAGCAGAAGATGACAAACTAACATTTGCATCCATTCCAACTATGGAATTCAAATTCATAAAAGAAATAGTTGAGAGTCTAGATGATTCTGTAACTCGCTTAGTTATAGATCCACTATCGGCTTTGGTCTTTAAGTACGAGGAAGGAACTGATTTAAGGGAAAGTATCCGAGAGTTAACTGAACTGATGAGAGAAAAACAGGTAACGTGCCTCTTATCAACCGAAGTTTTGGAAAATTCAGGTGGAATATCCCGATTTGGAATAGAAGATTTCCTCGCCGATGGAATCATTGTACTTTATTATTTAAAGGAAGGTGCAAGGCGGTATCGGGGATTAGAAATTAGAAAGATGCGTGGAACCAATCATAGTGATTTAATTCATCTCTATAAGCTCGGAGATAAGGGATTTAGAGTCTATCCCAATCAAAAAGTGAGAGAAGATTGATTGAAATAATAGAGGTTTGAATAACATCCATTAAAATCTCATAATTTTTTTAAAAATCACAAAATCAATTTTTTTAAGTTCTTTTGTTTCATATATAACTAGAACGAAATGAATAATTTTGAGCGAGAGGATTTACCAAAGGATTTTCTGAAAGAAAAGGAGATCGACCCAGAAAAATTACATGAAGAAGTGGAACGAGGATCACGGATCTTTTTAGGAAGCGGTTGTAGCGAACCTGTGATTTTAACGGAACAATTGGTGAAAAAGAAATGGAGATTCACAGATTGCGAACTAATACACTTTCTCACACTTTCAGATAATAAGTTTTTCGATGAAAGAGATCCCTCCTTAATGCGTCACCATGCCTTATTCATTGGAGACACAATTAGAGATGCGGTTAATGAGGGAAAAGCGGATTATATTCCCATTTCTCTTTCTGATATTCCAAAATTAATGAAATCTGGCCGTTTACAGATTGATGTGGCCTTAATTCAAATGAGCCCCCCTGATAAATTTGGTTATTGTTCCTTGGGTATAAATGTAGACATTAACCGGACCGTTGTGAATGTAGCCAAAAAAGTGATTGCACAAATCAACCCAAAAATGCCCAGAACTATGGGTGATTCGTTTATTCATCTTTCAAAAATTGACCATTTTGTTTTTAAGGATACACCCCTTATTCAATTCCAATATCCTCCTATAGATGAACGGGCAGATAAAATAGGGGAATATATATCCAGATTGGTTGAAAATGGGGCAACATTACAGTTTGGAATTGGAGCAATTCCTAATGCTGCGTTGAAGCATTTGACTGAAAAAAAGAATTTAGCAATTTATAGTGAAGTCCTCTCTGATTCTGCAAAGAATTTAATTGAATCGGGGGTTGTAAATTGTTCTCAAAACCATCATTCCCATGTAATGACCTCTTTTGTAATGGGAAGCAATGAACTATATGAATTTGTCCATGAAAATCCATTTATTGAATTTCAACCCACCACCTATATCAACTCAATTTTTAATATTTCCAAAAACACAAAACAAGTTTCCATAAACTCTGCCCTCACAGTTTCCATTACCGGACAGGTAAACTCTGACAGCATCGGATCGATGTTTTATAGTGGAGTGGGAGGACAAGCTGATTTTAGTAGAGGCGCAGCTCTTTCTGAACACGGAAAACCGATAATTTGCCTTCCTAGTACCACCAAGGACGGAGAAAAATCAAGGATTGTTCCAAAGCTAGAACCAGGGGCAGGAGTGACAATCCCAAGGCATGATGTACATTATGTTGTCACAGAATACGGAATAGCCTATCTTTATGGAAAATCGATAAGGGATCGTGTTCTTCAACTAATTGGTATTGCCCATCCAAAATTTCGCAAAGAATTATTAGAAGAAGCGAAAAAAATGAATTATGTGTATGAAGATCAAAAAATCCCCACCACACAAGATGGAATCGTGGTGGTTTATCCTGAACAATATGAATATTATGTGGAAACGAAAAAGGGAGAAGTCTTCTTTAGACCTGTGAAATTAACTGACGAACGGATGCTCCAAAAGCTTTACTATGAGCTTGACCAAAATGATCGCGTGATGCGGTTCTTTACACCCAAAAAAGTGTTTCCTCATAAGGAAACCCAACCCAAAGTAGTTGTTGATTATGAAACAACTTTTGTTTTGGTAGGAGTTGTCGGAGATGAGGAAAATAGAAAGATTATCGCGGCAGGCAGTTATTTTCTCAATAGAAATACAAATTTGGCAGAAATCGCGTTTACCGTAAGAAAGGAATATCGGAATTTAGGGTTAACCCAATTTATGATAGATAAACTCATCGATATTGCAAAAGAAAAGGGCATCTCGGGATTTACCGGCGTGATTTTGTCAAATAATAAATCGATGATGCATATTATGAAAAAATTACCTTATGATATCCAATTTAAGAGTTTTGCAGGAGAGTTCGAATTCCAATTCAAATTTAAAGATAAAAAAAGCAGTCCCGAAGAAGCAGATAACGAACCGAAAAAATAATCTGAACTGAATCTTAACCTCTAGTAAATTAAAACAACCAAAAGGCACCATATTACCACTTTTTTATTTGTTTTCTACATCTTCTCCCTTATATGGCTAATTTATCTAATTCTTTTGATTTAGCTTTTCTTGGATTGTATTGTAAAAGATTTGAAAATTCTCCGATATTTTCGTATTCAGCTCAGTTTTGATAAGTTGTTTTCCCTCATCCAGTAGTTGAGGAACATCATCGTAATTTTGAGATTTAATCTTTTCCTCAACTCTTTTCTTAATTTTACGGATTTTTTTATGACTTAAATCCCGCTCTTTAACTAATAACTTCTTTAAAAATGATTCGGGCTCTTCTTTGATCTTTTTTTGGTAGATATTTCGAATTCTGGCAGCAATTTGACTGGCTTCTGTTAAATTTTTCTCAGACAAAGCGCGATTGAGATCACTGGAATATTCACGTAATCTCTCATGATTCCTCTTCTTTTCCAAGTTTTCGGAGAGAAATTTCTTGATTCTTTTCAGGTTTTTCTTTTGTTCTTTTTTTAGAATACTATCATCTATTTCTTCTCCAATTTTAATTAATTTTAGGGTTATATTAAATGCTTCTTTATATTTTTCATTGTTAATCAGTTGGTTCTGCCATATCTCCATTTTTTCAATTTGATCGTAAATTTCGACTAATTCAAATGTTTTCATCCAGATATTTCCCTCAGAGAAATGCTTATTTTAAATATGAGAAATTCTATGTTTTAAACCACTCTATTGGAAAATCCCCAGAATTAATTTATTTTAATTCTTAAGAGACATTTAAAAGGCAGTTTATAAAAAATAGGTAAAATTTGAAAAAGAAAAGAGGAAAATCAAGATTTCATACTTTTTCCTAAGATTCTAGCATACCAAACAATTGTTACTCCAAATGAAACATGCATAATGGAGTAAATCAGACTCCTAATCATAATATTAGCCCCATAAAGCATCTCATCGGCTTCCTGAAGACTAATACCGGCAACAGGATCAAAATAGACAACATGAACAACCCCCTTATACAATAGGAGAAAATATGTTCCAATTGCTGCGATCATATAAAAACGAAATACTTTTATTAATTTATCAGTTTTTTCCTTATCCATTTTATCGGCTATTAAGAAAGTGAAGAAGCATAACCCTAACGGAATAAGGAAAAATAAGCTAAACGAATGTCCATGAGCAAGAGAGAGCATATATCCCGAGAAAATTTGATCTTCCATTGATAAGTCTTTGAAAAAGGGTCGGGAGAATTCCCGATAAAAAACACCCATTATAAGCATAAAAATTAAGCCATAAAGTGCAAACTTTACTTGTTTATATAGCAGATTTTTCTTCAAAAATTCAATCTTTGGATCTTTTGAAACTTCCGTTTTTTCCATATCAATTCTTTTTCAATGAAAGAATAAAAAAATATGGATTTTATTTCAAAAATGTAACAATTTATTTATCGACGAAAATTTGTCGTTCTAAAATAATCCAAGAGAGATTCTACTACTTTTTCCACATTCTCGCCCTCTTTCGCATTCATCAGAATTACATCTTCCCGTTTTTTGCCGATTTTATCTAATAGGGTATCAATTTCTTCATCTGTGGCAAAATCTATCTTGTTTATTATTATTTTAAGGGGGATACGAATATTTTGAAGAAATTTCTCCTTTATTTCGTTAAAAAGCTGTATTTGGGAATCAACACTATATCCTGAAGTAGGTGTAGGGTCAAAAACAAAAAGTACCAAGGTTGCGATCGTGTTTAGGGCAAGGATGGCTTGTTTTTCGATCTTATTTCTCTTCTCCATGGGACGATCTAAAATACCCGGAGTATCGATCACCTGGAAGAATTCAGAACCTAGGTCATCCTTATAGACACCTATGAAGATCTGCTTCGTAGTGAAAGGATAGGAAGAAATCATTGGCTTTGCGGATGAAATTTGCCCAACCAACGTTGATTTTCCCACATTCGGATATCCTGCCACCACCACATTGGGCATCGTGAGATTAATGGGGGGTATTTGTTTCAGCGCCTCCCTACAATCATCAAGATATTTGAACGCAGGATTGAGTTTTCTTATCAGAGAAGAGCACCTTCCGAAAAATTCCACCCTTATTTTGCTGCATCCTTTCGCATTTTTCTGATCAAAAAGAAGGCTTTTGTATCTTCCCACCAGTTTCTTGATGACGGGAATCACTCCATTTATTCTTCCCAGGCTCTTCCTTAATTTATCATTATCCACGAGTATATTGCTTAATTTTTTGTAAAATAGCGGGAGCTCATCCAGATTCGGGACGGATTTCACAATCTTTTCGATCCTCTCAATCAAGAGGTCACTTGCCCGTTTGATTCGGTTCATTTCCTTTCTTTTTATTTTCATTAACATGGGAATGGATTTGGGAATACTTGTTGATTTTTTGCTGGCATTTCGGTATGCCCAATCGAGCAGTTTTTGGGCATCCCATACCGGATAAAATTGTTTAAATGGATGTGACATTTTGCATCGCTTTTCCTTGAGTTTCTTCAAGATCTTATAATCAAAGCTCTATTAACTTTTTTTCGTTTTTAAGAACCAAAATAGCAAATTACGATCTCAAAATAAGATACTTCAGCAAATCAAAAGAAAAAAATAAATGAATACAAATTAGTTGATTATTGATTCAGGGATATTTTCAATATGCATTTCATCGTTGTATGTCCCCCAAATCAATTTATACTGATCATTCATTTCTACAATCCCAGCCCAGACCATATAAGCGCCATAAAAATCTACGGCAAATCTTCCCTCCTTATCCACGCAGATTACCCCCAAAACATCCTTTTTTCCGGGAAATTTCTTCTTATACTCATTTAATACTTGTTGTACGGCTTTTTTGGGAGTAAATTTATGATAATGAACAAGATCTGTGATTCTTTTTGAAATGGATAATTTCACAATATTTTCTCCTTTACCCGTGCAGGAAACACCACAAGATTCATTTGAGTAATTACCCGCACCAATAATGCACGAATCCCCAATCCTCCCTGGTTTTGAGTTGGCCAAACCACCGGTACTGGTTCCAGCACATATAATCCCTCTCTTATTTCGAACTACAGATCCAACAGTATCATTTTCCCCAACATGCGGACCTTTTCCACCACACTTAGACACCAAGCCCCTTATAGGCTTTAAATTGTGTTTTTGAGCAATATTATGAGCAATATCATGGGCGTACATATTGTGGCCGTCCTTTGTATCCATAATTATCTTTGCGACCGAGATTGGGTTTTGGAAATCGCGCAGAGAGGCAACCGCCCCGTATTCTAAGTTATCCCCCCTCATGATCGAGGCATCCAACCTTTTTACTCCATCTTTCTGGTTACCCGCCCCACACCCAGCATTGACTAACCCCGAATCTTCCATTATATTTATGGCCATCTCCACGGCTTCGACACTTTTGCTTGGAGAGGAATTCTCATCCATTAATAACTTTCTAAACGGATCAAGAACCACCTTTTTCGCAAGCGGAATTCTTCGATTGACCTTTGCTTGATTTTCCTTACTTGAAACACCCGTGTGGCAAAGGATAAAGGCCTTAGAATTTTTCAGAATCTCTTTCTTCATAAAAATCACAACAATATTCCCAAAAGAACAATAATAATCACTAAAACAATCCAAAAGTAGAGCTTAAACCTCATCGTGGCGTAGAAAGACATTTTTCTCATTTTCAAGAAGTGAATACCGATCTCCTTTACATCATCCTTTTCTTCGTTTATTGTAAAACCTACTCTAGTGGTAGGAAATATATCCCCCGAATCAGATTCTTGTTTAAATTGATAGACTAGCGGATGGGTGGTGGGGTATAATCGTTTCTTCTTTCTTAAATCTCCGTATAAGCTAGACAAGTATAGTTTTCCTCTCTTCTCGGATACTTTGAAATCTCCTCCTTCCAGATAAATCCGAGTGTTTGAAAGCCACCCTGGATAGCCACCATAATATCCCGTAATCATAGGCCAATATTCTTTCTTTGGAATAAGATCTTCATCAATAACCTTGTCGGGATCCTTTGGAATTTCCGTTAATACTTTTAGGAAGCGATTTCTAATTTTTCTGGTGACCCTTTTTGAGAGGGCTTCATGAAGATTGGCACAGATCGTAAAAGCAATATCTTCATCTGGCAACAGAGTAAAAACCGCCGTAAATCCGCCTATTCCCCCCGTATGTTCAATAACCCGGTGTCCATTCATATTGTAAATAAAGAAATCAAAGCCCATGTAATAATGGTCTTTAAAGGCCTCATGAGAAGCATAATGGGGTTTCCACATAAGTTCCACCGTTTCCTCCTTAAGAATTTGCACATCATTCAGAGAGCCTCTGTTATTGAGCATTTTGGCAAATTTGACCATATCATTAATATTTGAAAGTAAAGCACCAGAAGGTTTAATGATGTTATTCCAGCGTTTTGCTTTTTCATGTTCGCCTTTTTTATATTTATAGCCTTTAGCCTCTTTTCCCTTTACCCTTTTAGACCGGATCATATCCGAATTTTTCATTCCAAGGGGATCGAAAATATGATTCACAATGTAATCCCGAAATCTCTCACCGCTGAGTAATTCCACAATGTATCCCAAAAGAGAATAGCCAATATTAGAATACGCATATTTTTGTCCTGCCGGTGCCGTTGTGGGTAAGGCTAAACGATGAAGAGATGATAGAGGTGGTACAGGCTCATTATCATAGCTAAGTAACCGAAAACCGTGCTTAAAAATATCTTTAAACCTTCTTAATTCTCCGATCCCGGAATTATGGGTCAAGAGATGGCGAAAAGTTACCTCGGGCCATCCCTTTTTTACCTGAATTTTTCCGTGATCATTTGGGAGATATTTGTTTACTGGATCATCTAACTTGAATTTCCCTTTTTCATATTGCTGCATGAGAGAAACCGTGGTAAAAGGTTTTGTAATGGAGCCCCACATAAACACAGTATCTTCATCCACCTTATCTTGAGCTTCTAAATTCGCATAACCGAAACATAGACTATCCACAAGCTCCCCATTGCTCAAAATGCCAACCGCAAGGCCCGGAGTATTGCTTTTTTCCCATTCTTCCTTGATTATTCTTTTTAACGTTTCAATTTTATCATCAAGATCAATCATCGTTCTTATATTAATATTCCCCGATGATCTTATTTAGTGTATTGCTTGAACCTACATGACCTAAAATACAAACCAACGCTTGCTTAGTATGAAATAGCTTAAAAAAAGTTTAGTGATAATACAAATTTTCATTTCTATCTTCAAAGAGATGATTATAATCGTTGAGGTTTTTATTTCTGGCTTTTTTAAAATTGATATCCACGATACAAAAATCCGCCATTTCTTTGGGGGCATGGGCCAAAATCTCCCCATCTACATCTGTGATTTGGCTTTGTCCCGTGAATAAAAATTCATCTCTCCCAAACTTTCCTTCTCTTTTCTCTTCCCCAACCCTATTACAGGTTATCGCAAAAACCCGATTTGAAATACACCTCGTGATCATGGCATTTTGACAATATGGCAAAACCAGATTTGTGGGATGAGCGATAATATCTGCACCCTTCATTGCAAGGGTCCGTGTTGCCTCTGGATATATCCAATCAAAACAAATCATCATCCCCACCTTTACATTATCCTTTTTCTTCAACTTTACAACTGGATAGGGATTATTCCCCGGAGTAAACCATAGTTTTTCTTTATTAAACAGGTGAATTTTTCGATAATTTTCAATAACTCCATCTTCATCAACCATCATCGCCGAGTTATAGATATTTTTTCCTTGGCGCTCAGGATATCCCCCTATTACAACCCCGTCAATTGATTTTGCAATATTTTGCAGAAAGTTTGTAGTTTTTCCAGTTTGGTCCTCTGCATATTCTTGAACCTCATCCTTCGAAATAAAAGTATATCCGGTGGCAAACAGCTCGGGGAGTACTAATATATCCACCAGATCCCCGCCTATTAGGTGTTCAACTTGGGCAAAGTTTTGTTCTTTATCCCCAAATGCAGGATTAGTTTGAAGGAACCCGATTTTCAAATCATTTTCTGGTATTTCCCTAAAGTTTTCCATTTTTTACAACTCGCCTTATTTCAACAATAATATTTACTTAAAATACTAATAAAAAACTAATCAATCAGATTTTTCCTTTAAATCAACAACATTGTTTTTCAAAGGAGGAAGACCAGTAATTCGACATTCAATAATATCACCATCATTGATATGAACTGCACCCGGAGTTCCAGTAGAGATGATATCACCTGGTTTTAGCGTCATTACTTGTGAGTGGAAAGATACAAGAAAATCTGGCGGAAATGTCATGTTAGAAACTGTATTTTCTGCATGGGTTTTTCCATTTAGGACAGTGAAGACCTTAAGATTACCAATCTTCTCGGGCAATTCATCGGTCGTAATGAGGCAAGGACCAAAGCTGAAGAAGGTGTCGAAATTTTTGGAAACCGTTAGATATCGGGGGTTCTTTCTTAGTATATCCTCTGCAGTCATATCAATAATAGTGGTAAAACCGGCAACCACATCTTTCCAACCCTCTTTTTCGACACCTTTACATTCTTTTCCGATGATAATCCCCAGTTCCGCCTCTCCCGTAGTCTTTTGAGACATTTTCGGGATTTTAATTTCATTTTCAGAACCAATGATTGTGGTATCGGTTTTCACGAAGCTAGCGGGAATCTCTGAGGGGGCTTTTTCATCCAAGTCTTCGGCATGTTCTACATAATTTAGACCTATCCCCCAGATCTTGCGTGGTTTCCGATAAAGGGGGGCGAATCTTTGCTTTTTCTTTTCACGTAATAAAGAGGGAACTAATTGTATCCTATCTTTATTTTCTTCAAGCCATTTTTTTAATGGGCGGATCTTTTGTTTGCGGATCAAGCCCAATAAATCTTCGGGCCAATCGGTTTCAAATCGGTGATTAAGAGCGGACAATAGAACCAGATTCTCTTCAATTTCAACCGCAACTTCTTCTAGATTTCCCGGCATTTTTAATGTATATAATTTCATAATTCTTTTTCTCTCTTGTAGAGAATTGATTTTTTCTCAGGAGTATGTTGTATATACATAAATCTAATTTTATCAAAAAATAATATTTTCATAATCGCAAAAAAGACCAAAGAATTGTTTAGATTTCACAATGAATTAGATATAAAATATTTTCTGACATATATATTATCTATAGGAGTTAAGAAGCAAAATGATAGAATTGACAGATATTTGGTCGGCATATGATAGAATAAAAGACATGGTGAATAAAACCCCGCTCATGACCTCCCGAACACTTGATACGATGACAAATGCACGGTGTTTCATTAAAGGGGAAAACTACCAGAGGATCGGCGCATTTAAATTTAGAGGAGCTTGCAATATTATAAAACAGTTGACTGAGGAGGAAAAAGAAAGAGGAGTAATTGCTCATTCCAGTGGCAATCATGCCCAAGCGGTTGCATTGGCCGCCAAATTATTGGATATAAAAAGCACCATTGTGATGCCGAAAAATGCCCCTAAAGTAAAAGTTAGAGCAACCAAAGGATATGGAGCCGAGGTAGTCTGGGCAGAAAACGATCCTCAAGCCCGATCGAATTTATGTGAGGAACTCGCAGAGAAACACGGATATGCACTTATACATCCTTTTGATGATGAACGAATTATTGCCGGCGCAGGAACTGCAAGCTTAGAGATTGTGATGGAAAAAGGCGAGATGGACTTTTTATTCTGCCCTGTGGGCGGAGGAGGATTACTAAGCGGTAACTCAATTGCAATGACCGGTTTATGTCCGGATGCAAGCATTATTGCCGTAGAACCTGAGAGGGCGGATGATGCATATAAAGGATATAAAAAGGGAGAGGTAGTCCCATCGGTTAACCCAGATACTATTGCCGATGGATTGCGAACCTCTCTAAGCCCATTGACCTTTTCAATTATAAGGGAAAATGTCGATGAAATCCTCCTGGTCAACGAAAAAGAGATAGTTGATGCCATGAAATTTCTCTGGGAACGCATGAAAATGGTGGTAGAGCCATCGGGTGCCGTGTCAATTGCCGGCCTTATCAAGTGGTCAAGAGAACATGGATTTGATCAAGAAAAAGTGGCAGCCATCATTAGCGGGGGAAACTTGGATTTAACGGACTTTTTCCAGACTTTTTATGCTAAAATCGAAGGAAAATATTGAAAATATTTGAAAGAAAGATCTCCCTCCCTTTTTTAGGAGCATTATGTATTTATTTCTAATCCTATTAATTTTAGAGGATCTTCTTTTTTAATCCTAAATTCGAAATAGTAATATATGCTTTTAGATACTCTAAATAATCTCGAATTAATTGACATTTTAGTAATTATTGCCCATTTATCGGTTATTTTGACTTTTTGGGCTATTGGATATCTTCTTTTACGAAAATCTAAAGATAAAAACGAGATCACCAAAAATTATCTTATAGGAATCTCTCTTTTTATGATCTTGTATGGAATTTCTCGGCTTTTGATGTTTCTATTCGAGCTCCAGGTGGATCCTTTTATTTGGCATCTTCAACCATCTGAAACAAATCAACTGTTAGCCAATAATCCAGATTTATCCAGAAAATACGATCTTTATTGGTATTCAGGTACTGCAATTTCAGCCCTATCGATGGCAATCATGCTATTTGAGTTAGAGAGACACATTCTTAAAAAGAAAACTAAATATGGTTTGAGTATTTTCCAGGTTGTTACCATTACATTAGGATTAATTCTTGGAGCTTCCAGTGCAGAGGAGGTAAGTTTTGGGAAATATATGCTCTATATTTCCAGTATTCCCGCCCTCTTTGTTCCAATCATTTATCTTTACTACGGTTT
>CAZEPC010000010.1:0-29862 GCA_964513765.1 uncultured archaeon | reverse complement strand
GGATTTCTCAATCTCGTAATCGATGCCCCTCACGGTGGCCTTAAATTTTAATTTGCAGTCCCGGCTTTTGTATATTTCCGGAATGTCCCTGATGGGGTTGTCCAAAAAGTTAATGGTCTTCATGGAAGACCCTCGCTTGGGAATCTCGGAAATGTGGTTCCCTCTGGCCCAGAGATGCCGGATAAATTTTCTTTTATAGAAATAATTCCATCTCCGGACATAATGACAAGAGCGGAATAGTTCATCCATTTTTACATTGTAATAGTAATGTTCAACAGGGGATTCCTCTTCCCAAAAAGTTTTCTCCAAGCTTTTCTTGGCCATATCGAACGGCACATGGAATTCGTGAAGGGTGAGGGAAAGGGAGGGGCTTTTTCCCTTCTGATCAATTGGAATCTCTTTTAATTGATTATAGCTCACATTTAAAACGTCCAACATGCACATAAATTGCATTCCCGGGGGAAGTTCGGTGATCTCATTATGGTGAAGATACAAATCTTCAAGCCATCTGTAATTGAGGACCCAGTGGGGGATTTCGGAGATGCAATTGGAAGAAAGGTTTAATCTGCGCAGATAAAATATATTTTCCATCCACTTGGGAATTCGGTCAATCTTATTATTGGATAAATTAAGGCTTAGAAGGCAAGGAAACCTCTGAAGGCTCTCGGGCACCTTGGTGAGCCCATGTCCGTACAAGATCACCCGTTCCACGACGCCTTTCCGAACGGTTAGATGGGCAATAGGATGGCTTTCATCTCTTGGGGGACTATCCCCATCCCAATTTCCGTATTCCCCGTCCACAATCTCGCCCTCATGGGCGATCCCGAATCCATCCATAAATTCCTTTATTTCCTCGGGATCATCTTCATTGACCCTCTGAACGTATTTAATCACGCTCGGATAAAATCTCATTCTTATCTCCAGTAAAGAGAAGATCCACTATCTATAAATACTTTGGTGGTTTAAAATTAACCAAAAAAATTCTGATGATTTTTATGAGAATAAAACACTTTCCTCCCTTTTTTCAAGCCCTAAAGAATAGATGTCGACCTCGTTAGCCAACGTTTCTATCAAAGAGAGGAGATCCACCTAATATACTACCTTAATATTTCTCCCTTCCATAAGGAAATCGGGAGGGTTTGCTGTTTTTAGCTTTCTCCCCCTCTTCTTCTTTATCCAAACTTAATTTAATTTGATCCTTGATACTCTCATATTTTTCTTTTTCCTCGGGGTGAGATTCCAAATATTTCTCAATTTTAAGCTTGTAAATGGCCGCATCTTGGTTATATTCATTCATAGAAATATTGTATTTCTCTTGGATTTTTCTCTGGTATTTTCGCATGAGATTTCGAAAACCCGTTTGATATTTGAGCATTCTTTGGGTGGGATTATTCGGATGTTGTTCGTCAATTTGTTTTTTAACTGGGACAAACTCGTCTGCTACTTGTTGCATAATATCATATGTGATTGTCAAAAAATGCTCCACATCAAAATTATCTTCCATCTTAATAAAAGAAAGAATAAAAAATTGAAAAAATTTCCGTTTCGTTTTCTTTCTTTCTTTCTGTATTTATCATTTTGAAATGAAAGATCTAAAAAAGTTATTGGATTTTTGGGATCTCCTAAAAGAGATTAGAATTAAAGTCCGTTTATTTGAGCCCTAAGTTCTTTTTAATACGTTCCTTGATATCTCCTTCAACAATGGGCTCAAATTCTTCTCCCGTAATCATTTCATAGGATTTAGCGTATCGTTTTACAAATTCAATCTTCACATCGGGATCAACATCAGGGATAGGTCCATCTCCCATGTAGTCCTTCTCATCTATGAGCCATTGTCTGAAAAACTCTTTATCTAATCTTTCGGGATTTTCTCCTTTCTCAAAATGTTCTGAGTAAGTATCTTTCATCCAAAATCGGGAGGCGTCGGGGGTGAAAATCTCGTCGATCACCACCAATTCTCCATCTGGGGTTTTTCCGAATTCAAACTTGCAATCTACGAGGATAAGATTATTTTGAGCACAATAATCCGAGGCAAAATTGAAAAGATCCATAGTCATCTTTTCCATTTTCTCATAGGTTTCCTTATCAACAATTTCTTTCTCAAGAATTTCTTCTCTCGAAATTGGAAGGTCGTGTTCCCCTTTTGGTGCCTTAGTTGAAGGGGTAATAACTGGTTTTTCTAGTTTTTGGTATCTTTTCAATCCTTCGGGGAAGGTAATCCCTGAGACTGCTTCTCCCTTTTGATAAGCTCGCCATGCACTTCCTGTGATATATGCCCTTACAATCATTTCAATGGGCATTGGGTCGCAATTATGGGTTCGTACCACGTTTGGATCGGGAACCTCAATGATATGATTTTTTGCAATATCCTTGGTTTTATTAAACCAAAAAGTAGACATTTGATTTAGTAATTGCCCTTTGAATGGTATTTCCGTGATTACTCTATCAAATGCGCTCAATCTATCGGTTGAAACGATGGTTCGAACTTTCTCATCCTCGTCAATATAATTGTCGCGAACTTTACCTTCGTATTTTTTACCCAAGCCTTTTAGATCGATCTTGTCCAGGGTATTATCAAGCTGATTTCGAATCAATTCATCATCTAACATACTAATTAGGATAGAAAAGGGTTTTATTTTATTATTTGTATTAAGTTTTTAATACGGGTTTTGGAGAATCATTCATAACTCGATTCCTTTCGCAATTTTGTTCATTTTCGGATCCTTGTCCGTATTATCCTTGAAAGATTATTGTTTTTTGTAATTATCTCCGGAAAACTTCTCAATAGGGTACTTTTTCCTATTTTTTTGCATCTTTCTTTCTATAATTTCAAAAAACTTCTTAATATCAAGGGTGTTTGCTAAGCTCATAAGGTAAATGAAAATATCGGCCATTTCATCTTCAATTCCCACCATATCGTCGGGTAAATAATTATCTTCCTTAAAAAGAAAGTGTTCTAAAAGTTCGGCGGACTCAATTGAAATTGCAATTGCGAGGGCCTTGGGAGTATGATATTTTTTCCATTTCCGTTCCGTTACAAATTTCTCTACAATGTCTCTGAGTTTTTTTATTTCATTGTGGTTATTCATCAGTTTCTTCCTCGTCTTCCTCAATAAGATCATTTTGTTGGAGGAATTGATAAATTTTTTTATTATATTCCGAATATCTCTGTTCTAACCCAAAATGGCCTGCCATAGGAATAATCTCTAATTCGGACCTTGACATAAATCGGTGCAAGTATTTTACCATAAATACAGGGGCAAAATTATCCAGCTCAGCTCCAATTAATAAGGTGGGACAGCTTATGGAGGTAGGTTGTAAGGGATTATCGATCATACTATCAATTTTTTTTTGAATCTTAAAATCCACATCTCTGAGTTCTTCTTCGGTGACTTGATCTGAATCTTTATCAATGATAGCTCCCCGTATAAAGGGGATTGTTTTATTCAAAAGTGCATCAAGTGAATGGAGCGCAATTTCGTTAAATTGCATACGGGTGAATTGGGGTAATAAGTTCCAAAATACATTTTTGATGGTACTATCGAGTATTAAATAGCCGGGATTAAGAAGTATTAGGAATTTAACTTTTTCAGAATTCTTTTCCGCAAATTTAATCCCAACACTAGCGCCAAAAAGGCTATGACCAATAATTCCAAAACCATTTTTAATTTTTAAAATTTCCAGTAATCTTTCCAGATCCAATATAGTCTTTTCCAAGAGCCCCTCTTTTAATTCATCAGGATTTTTAGTGCTTTTTCCATGTCCTTCCGCATCAAAAAGAATTAGTTTAAAATATTTTTGCAGAAATGGAATTTGTTTTGCAAACATTGTTAAGGAAGATCCGTAACCGTGAAGGAATATCAGTGTACGCTTCTTATCATTGGGATTGATTTGCTTGTAATATATTTCTCTCCCTTCACGATTATTGAAAAATGGCATCTTAAGATATCAAATGAGGGAAAAAAGATTAATTTTTCTATATAATGATTTTGGGGAGGAAAAAATCAATGATGAAGAAAAAATCCGATAATGGGAAAAAATCCGATAATGAGAAAAAATCGATAATGAGATCTATTATTTGAGCCCATCCAACCATGAATCAAATTCTTTCTTCAATTGAACAAGCTCATCGTCGGTAATTTGTTCTTTTCCCTTCTTTTGTAATTGTCTTCCTTTCTTACTCAATTCAAATACTAACCGGGAAAATCCAAAATTATCAACCACATAATTTTTAATTTTGTTAAGTTCTAAAGAAAGTTCCCGTTTCTCCATACCATGAGCATTGGAAATGAATTCATTGAATTTATTGTTCATTTCTTTGATTAATTTTTCATTTTTTTGCTTTAACGCAGATTTGTTTTCATTTGCGTTGACGGGTTTTGAACTCATGCTGGGTTTAACCAAAGGCTGAACTTGTTGAGGTGCTCTTTTCTGAATGGACATTGCTCTGGCTTGTTCTAATGATTTAATCTCTTTTCCTTTTAGCCAGGCTTCTTCTAAAATACTGTTGAAATTCTTGATATGTTCATCAATAATAGACCCGATACCTGCAACATCCTCGCCATAAACAGCACCCAAGATAATTTCCTCGAAATCTTTTGAAACTCCCCAAATATTCTCGCCATTAAAATGCCTTAATCTAAAGTTGGGTTTGTCAATAAATTCATTTAATATCTTCTCTGTTTTAGGCGAATCAGGATCCACAAAAGTAGCAATTCGAATATTTATTTTTGATGGGAGAACCCGGATTGGCACGAAATCCACATCTTCCAAATGCGGAGCAACAATATATAGTTTTGATTTAGAACGTTCGGTCACTTGGGCAATCTCCCCTATCATTGCATCTGCACCCTCGACAAACCAAACTTCGTTAAATCTGTCTTGATATGCCATCGCTTTGTCCCAGAACTCTTTCATGGTCCCTTCTGTTTCCCATAATCTGTCCTCAATGTTTGAAAGCATATCAAAGGTGTTTTGCACAACTCTGTCACTAAACATGACTCGTAGGTTGGAGACTTCATCCTCAATTGCCTCGGATGCATTGGAAACCTTTTTGGTAACATCTTCCAAAGTGGTTTTTATGGTTTCAATCACATCTTCCGAGACCCAATCTTGCATCTCATTAAATCCTTGCACCACATCATCAGATGCATCCCCTACACGTCCTTCAATATCATCCAAAGCTACACCCAATTGGTTAATTGCTTCACCCGCAAACCATTTCTTTAATTTTACCAAGGCATCATTCACTTCTACCGATACCTTTTCAACCGATTTTTGGGTGGCAGCCAGTGTTTCACTTATTCCTTCAATAGCGTCCTTTATGAACCAACCCTTGATATCGGATAAATTGGTTTGGGCTTCGTCAACTGCTTCTGAAAGCTTCTTTTGTAGGCCGCCCAAAATAACTTCCAATTGCTCCACTACTGTTTTATCGAACCATGTATTGAGTTTTTCCACCCTGTCCAATACTTGGGAAGATGCTTGAATTGCTCCGGTTTCAACCTCACTAAGAGAATTGGCCAAATCCGATACGACTTCGGTATTAATCCACTGTTTAAGTTCGGTGAATCCTTGTGTGACTCCTTGGCTTGCTACTGATACCTTTTGGTTGAGGGAGTTAAGTGTTCGTTCTAATCCGGATATTACTTCATCCACCATCCATTGCCTGAGTTCATCAAATTTACCCAGAACTTGATCACCCATAGTGTTGGTCTTTTTCATAACTTTTGTGAGAATCTGCTCCACACCCATGATCACTGACTCATTGAAGATTCTTTTAAGCTCATCGAGGTGATCGGTCATGGTATCTCTCACAAATGAATTGATAAAGTCTTCAAATATATCTCCCATTATTCTCTGCCAATTTCCGAATGACTCATCGCTAGTCTCGAGAATCTCGGTCTTCATATTAGCGGTAGCCTTTTCAAACCGTTCAAAATGTGCCTGAAGTTCATTGGGGATATTATCCCTTAAATCCATCATAAAGATTTTAAGTTCGTTTAAACCGCTTGCTTGTTCAAAATCCCGGGAAAACTTTTGGAATGATTGAAGTGTTTGTTCAGGTACGGTATTTGATAATTTTTCCACAAACTGGCTGAACTCTTGAAGTTCTCGTAATTGGGAAAAACTTCGCTCAATATTCTCGAATTCCGATTCAATTTTTTTCGGTAAATCCTCTTTTACTTGGGAGACATAAGTTTTGAAATCTCCTAATCCCGCAACTTTGCGGAATTCGTTTTGAAAGCTAGTAAAACTTGCCCTTAACTGAGTGGGAACTTGTTTTTGAATTTGTTCAAATCGCTGGTTTATTTGATCTAATTGTTGAATTTCGTTGAAACCCGTTTCAATGCTGGCAAATCGATCGGTGAGTTCATTTACCGCGCGATCTTTAATATTTGAGATGAAATCATTAAATTCATCCATATTTGCTAGCTTATTGAATTCGCCCTCCAAATTATTAAATCGCTCACTTAATTCTTGTGGAGCGCTTTTCTTTAAATTGCTAATATATTCTTTAAATTCCTCTAATTGTTTGAAACTCTGGAATTTTTCTGCAAAGGTTTCAAATTTGTCCATCATAGCCTTTGGTATGTCTTGTTGGACAGAAACCACAAAATCTCGGAAATCTTTTAAACCCGATACTTTTGCAAATCCTTCTTCGAATCTATCAAATTCTTCCTGAAGCTGTTTTGGAACGGTAGATCTTAATTCTGTAATAAAGTCTCTAAATTCTTCTAATTGCTTTAATAATGCTGCGTATGGAGGAACTGCCTTATACCGTATAGTCCTGCCGGGTATTTCCACAAGAAGTCCGGCATTTACCAATTTATTAATTATTTGGTCGGTTTTATCTGTACTGTCCTCTACTCCCGCGTGTTTGGCTATTTCCGCACCCAAACATACACCCTTTCCCGCAACGGCAAAGTATGCATTAATTTCGTTGCTTTCTAACCCCAATCGCTGGAGGGCAGCGCGTGAATCTATCTGTTGTTCGGTCATTTTTCTGCTTGGCCCCGAATTTTTACATCTTTTTTATTAATTATTATTTATTTCGTTTTTACTATTTATTATTATTTATTTTCTCACAGATTTTTTTCAATATTTTTTTCCATGAGTTATGTCGATAGGGTAATTTTTATATTTATAGAAAAGAAAATAAATCATATATGTCAGAGCAAGCAACTGAAATTTTAAATTCATTGAAAAAAATTAAAGGTATTCATGGGGCTGCAATCTTAGAAAAGTTCGGCCTCGTGAGTGGATCTGCATTGCCGGGATGGGTAGATCCTGAAGCCGTTGCGGCGATGGTAACCCTTATTCTTAAAGCAAGTGAACGTGCGACTAAGGAACTTAATCAAGGAAATTTTATTAATGCAATTATTGAAAATGAACGCGGAAAACTCTTATTTTCCAGTATGGGAGATAAAGTAATTGTGGTAATTACCACGGTGGATGCCAAATTAGGTATTTTGGATTTGAAACTTAAAGCCGCCCGAAGTAAATTGACATAATTTTTTCTACTCGTTCCAATAACATTTTTTTGCCCTTCCTTCTTTATTAAACTCATTATTTCTTATATTTGAGCAATTTGTTTATTCTGTTATGATTTAAAATTGGTGCTGGGCCCAGTTTGCTCTTCAAGGGAATGTTATTTGTATTGATAATTATTATTTGAATTGATAAAAGGAGATAAAAAATGTTTAATCAAATCTATATTTTTTCTAAAAACGATGTCCGCAAGCGGGGCAAAACTTGGCGCCCCTCTCTTTTTCGACACCGCACACAGGACAATATTTGATACCTTTTTTCTCGACTTCTTCTTGAAGCTCCTCTTCCCGGGTCTTTCCCGACTTAATTGCGATGGGTTGTGGTTCTTCAGCCTCTTTTTCATAATATGATTGATCAAAAGCTGGGCTTTCATCACTTTCTTCAGTTCCAATTGGTTGTGGCTGTGAGATTCTGGAGGTGCTGGGGATTTGCTGTCTCTTTTCCCTCTTCTTTCGCTGCTCTGTAAGATAAAATTCATAACCTGTTTCAACTGCCGAAATTATCAACACCGAGCAGGGAATCTCCGCCCACCATTCACCTGGGAAGAACACATTCATCACAATATTTACAATAATAGCCCCCATAATTACACCAGTTAAATCGTCGGTGGAGGAATCATATGGGTAATATTTTATTTCATCTCTCTTTTGAATAAATTTAATCAATTCACTCAATAAACTGATGCTCAATACAACATTTACGATAATCGCCCACCACGCATGAGAAAAGAGCGCGTCTGAAAGGATATTCCAAATCGTGACTGCATATATCATTCCGAAGAAGTCTTCATGGGGAGCATCTCCTTTGTGCTTGTTTTTATGCTTGTGTTTATGTTTGTGTTGGCTTTTCTGATTCATTTCAATCTTCCTTTTTTGTTGTTTCTTAGGTTCTAAAGTGGTTTGTGACATTTATTTTATCACCTTTACTTCTAAGAAAACACTTTTCATACCTAAATAAAGTGAAGTCCAATATTTATCACAAAAATTTTTTATACTAACTAATAATTAAATAAGTTAATTTTCCCTAAAAGCCATTATGAATCATTCAAATATCATTCTTGGGGAGGAAAATGATGATAAAAACATCGAAAGAAAATCTCAGATCTTTTCCTCAATCAAGTTAGGTTTGATTGCTTTTCCAAGAATAAATAAAAAAATTTTAGAGTTGGGATAAATCAAAAGCGATTTTTTCCGCAAATATCTTTTTGGCCAAATTTACATCAGCCTTTCCTCGTGTTTTCTTCATTAATTTCCCGATCAACGCATTAAAGGCGTTTGGATTTTTCTCAATTGCCTTTACCAAACCTTTATTCTCCTCCAAAATCTCCTCACACGTACTTTCAAGGGTATCAACATCAGAGATTTTAGTGAGGTTCTGTTCCTTCACATATTTTTTGGGCTTTTTTCCTTGAATAACTTCCGGTAAAATTTTTTTGGCAATCTTTGTAGAGATTGTCTGGTCATTCAACAGCTCAATAAGTTCAACAAATGTTTCCGGTGTGAGTTTTACCTCCTTGAGGGTTTGATTATGTTCATTGAGATATCCTTGCACATCGTTGATCAACCAATTAATGATATCTCCGTGATGGTCGCTCATACTCACACATTTCTCAAAGAAATCGGCCGATTCTTTGTTATTGACAAGAACTTCGGCATCATACTCGCCCATCTCAAACTCTTCTTGATATCTCTTAAGTTTTTCGTCGGGAAGCTCCGGGAGCTCTTTCTCGATCCTCTGAATAGTCGATTCAGTTACTGTGAAGGGAACCAAATCTGGTTCTGGAAAATAGCGGTAATCATCTTCCTGCTCCTTGGTTCTTAATAAGATAGTTCTTTCTCCGTCCCAAGCACGGGTTTCCCTGTATATTTTCTTCCCATTTTTGATTAACTGTTTCTGCCGGAATATTTCAGCTTTCAATGCTTTTTCTACTTCCTTCACGGAACCAATGTTTTTAATTTCTACCCGATTATATCCTTCAAGGGACACATTGGCATCTACCCGAAACGCTCCATCCTTGGCGGTATCGGAAATTCCGATGTACGAAAGGATCGTTTTGTATTTTTTACAAAATTCCCGTGCCTCTTTTGGATTATACATCTGCGGTTTGGTAACCAGTTCAATTAAAGTTGTACCACATCTGTTATAATCCACCAAGGTATAGGGAGATTGCGCTAATGAACCTTCGTGAGAGAGCTTACCCGGATCATCTTCGAGGTGCATTCTATCGATAGGGATTTTCTTCTCTTTCCCATCTTTTAATTTAATCTTGATATGTCCACCCGAAGCAAACGGAACTCCTCCCCCTCGGTTATATTGGGTAATTTGGTAGTTCCTTGACATATCCGGATAATAATAATTTTTTCGGAAGAAAAACTGATTGTCATGGATGTCACTATGGATTGAGAGGGCCAGTTTGGTTGCTGATTCAACCGCAGATTTATTAGTTACTGGTAAAGTGCCTGGAAGTCCCATACATATTTCGCATGTATGTGTGTTTGGCTTATCATTCCGGTAGGCCGCGTCACATCCGCAGAATAATTTCGTTTTGAGTGTGTTAAGCTGGCAATGGATCTCCAACCCGATTATCATACCAGTTTTACTATAATCGAGCTCCCAATCTTCTTCCGTTTCTTGAGAACTATTTTCTTCATTTTTATTCTTAGTATTTTGTTGTGATTGTGCTTTACTCATTTTTTTCACTTCTCCTATTTAGATTTCTGGCCTCTTTTTATACAAACCAGTTTTCTGTTCAAAAGCATAGGCAGTTTTAAGGACTGATTTTTCATCAAAATAATCTCCGATGATCTGCATGCCGACCGGCATTCCATTTTCATCAAACCCGCAATTCACGGAAAGGGATGGAACTGCTGCCAAGTTTATCGGCACCGTGAGGATATCTTCCATATACATTTGTATTGGATCATCGGTCTTTTCACCGATCTTAAACGCTGTGTGTGGCATTGTAGGACCAATTAATACATCGCAATCCTTTAACGCCTTCAGAAAATCTTGCTTGATAAGCGTACGGACTTGTAATGCTTTAAGATAATACTGGTTTGCATAGCCCGCAGAGAGTGCAAATGTGCCTAAAATGATTCTTCTTCTGACCTCATCACCGAATCCCTCTCTTCGGGTGACCATGAATTCCGCGGCGGTTTCCGAGGTTGGAACCCCTGCCTTTTTGAATTTCTTTTGAATTTCCTTAACTTCTTCTTTGTCTTTCGTTCTATAACCGTATCGTAAGCCATCGTATCGTGCAAGATTTGAACTTGCCTCGCTCATGGCAATTATATAATATGTAGGAAGGGCATATTTGAGATGTGGAAGTGAAACTTTTTTTACCGACGCACCCATTGATTCCAAGGTGCTAATTCCGTCTTTAACCTTTTTGGTAACATTCTCATCAATTCCTTCCCCGAAAAATTCCTGGGGCATACCGATAGTGAGTCCTTCTGCACTTCCATCACACGATTCTGTGTAATTATCAACTGGGACATCCGCGGATGTAGAGTCTTGGGGGTCGTATCCTGCCATGATTTCAAGCATTAATGCGGTATCTTTTACGCATTTGGTTAGTGGTCCTACTTGCTCCAATGAATTTGAATAGGCAACGATCCCGTACCGTGAATTTCTTCCATATGTAGGTTTAATGCCGGTCATTCCCGTATATGCGGCAGGACAACGGATACTCCCTCCCGTGTCCGTACCCAATGTAATGATCGCTTCATCTGCGGCCATTGCTGCACCAGAGCCTCCGCTTGACCCGCCCGGGACCCTTTCTAAGTCCCACGGATTATATGTTTTACCGAAATAACTTGATTCTGTAGAGGATCCCATGGCGAATTCATCCATGTTTAGCCTGCCGATGATAATCGCTTGTGCCTCTCTTACTAATTTCTTGATAATAAATGCATCATATGGTGCAATGTAATCTTTTAACATGCGGGATCCGCAACTACACGGTTGTCCCTTAACTGATATAAGTGCCTTCACGCCCAATGGTATACCTGCCAATCGGCCCACTTCTTTTCCATCTTTTCGGAATGCATCAATTTTTTTTGCTTCCTCCAAGGCTTCATCCTTGTAAAGATGAATATAAGAATGGACTTTCTCCTCAACTTCATCGATTCGTTCAAAAACCGAGTGGACAAGCTCCTCCGCCGTTATCTCTTGCGTTTGGAGTCTTTTTATTACACTATGGGCATGTTCCCGATAAAGTTTCATGATGGGAAAAATTATGCAAAACACAAAAATTTTTTGCTTTGGAATGAGAAAAGGAAAAATCGCTTTGCTTCATTAGAGGATTTTATTTTTCTCATAATCCTTTAAAATCTGGAGAAAAAGGTCTTTTTCTTTTGGCATAAGCATACTCTTGGTATCGATTGCTTCGTTAGTAAAATTAACGGGTACATCCTCACATAACACAAAGGGTGTTTGTTCGTCTGCTTCTCCCATCATAACATGGGCGGCATCCGCCAGCTGGTCTGCCAGCGCCCTCTCAGTGTGCTTCAAGGGATATCCGAAAAGATCTTTCTTACCCTTACAATTGACAATTGGTTCAAATCCTGCCACACCTATAGCAATTCCCACAACCCCTCTGCGCATTGGATGAACCCTTGAATCTGAGATAATTACCCCGAAATTAGAAAGATTAAATTGGGTTTTTATATAATTTTTAATTTTCTCGGCCTCTTTAAAGGGATCCTCTGGCCATAAAGAATATTCTGTATCGGATCCCGAGTTTGATTTGTCAATGCCGCTATTCGCAATGAGGATTCCTTGCTTTTCGGTCAGTAATAATCCGGGCAACCCCCCAAAAATATGATCTGCCTCCTGAATAATATAATGAACCAAAATGGGATTGATCTCAAATCTATTACCAAGCTTTTGGGCGGTGCTGCTGACTCTTATGTTCCTTGATTTTGTGATATCAATGATTCTGCCTTGGGTTGTTGCGACGACGGTCTCGGCCACGATTAACACGGATCTTTCTTTTATTTCAGATATTTTATTCTCTTCCAAGGTTTGCTTTATGGCTTCCATGAGATCATCGTGAGGTTTGATGATTTTGGGCGTCCGTAAAGGTTTGATGTTCATAATTCTCATCTCATTCCTTTTGTTTCTTCTTTTTTACCATTTTTCCTTTTGTTAAGCGAAAGGGAGGTTTTACGATGCTAAAATCTTTGGAATACAAAACTTTCGGATTTTCGGCTTTATGTAAGGTATTTTCAACAAGGCTAGCTATTAAATCAAGCTTAAGACTCTGACCCTTTAATTTTTGGATGAGGCTTTCTAGTTGTTTGATCGTTCCAATAAGGACCACATCATGGGTTTCTTGATATTTTTCCCATTCTGTAGTGATGACGGTTTTGTCGATTCCACATTCACCCCCTCTGGCCAGCATCTCTTGCTTTAAGATGAGTGCTTGGGGGGCGGTGAGATTCCGGAGGATAATATATCTTAACACCATTTTGTTTTTCATGATTCTTGATCCTGCAGGTGTGACTTTATAGGGGTTTTTCAAAAATTGATAGGCACTACGAGTATAATAAAATGGTTTGAGATATTCACAGACTTGGGATTCTTCATCCTTTTTTGCCAAAATTGGTTTTTTCCGGATTGCAGAAGCCATCTTGATTGTTTGTTGCATCTCATTTGTGATGTCATGTGTTCTAATTATATGTGCTCCGTTATAGACTGCAATAGATGTGGAAGCAATGCTCCCTACATCCCGATTAACAGGATCCTTTTTGTCCAAAGTTGTTCCAATAAATGATTTTCGGGAAAGCCCCACCAAAATTGGACATGCAAATGCCCTAAAATCTTCCAGATTATCTAAAATGGATAAATCATACTCGTAAGTTTTTTCCTTGACCCATTTTCCCACACCCGGATCAATGATTAAGTGGCTCATGTCATATCCTTTTTTTTCAAGCTGGAGGTAAGTTTGCTCCAAAGCGTTAAGGATATCTCGTATTGATTTTGTATCCCCGGGCTTTCTCTCGGTAGCCATGATGATGGTTGGAACTTGATTTTCTACTACCAAATCTAATAATTTCGGATCAGTCTTGAAGGAGGATACATCATTAATTATCAGTTTTACCTTTTCTGGATGGTCTTGTGCAAAGTCGATTGCGACTTCCGCCACTTCAGCATACTGAGTATCAATTGAAATCATTATGCTTTTCGGAATTTCTGTTAAAATTGGTTTCAATTCATTTAATGCATTTTTGATTCGGTTTTTTTCCTCTTTGAGGGTAATTGGATCACTCCAGGGTGCGGTAGATCGGGCACCCAAATCTAAAATTGTGGCACCTTGTCTGATAAATCTTAAGGCTTTTTCGCTGATCTTTTCATGTGCAATATAAGACTGCTTGTAGAAACTCTCCGGGCTTAAATTTATGACCGCCATAATATGAACTGGGCTGAAATCACCGATGGTTATCCCGGGAAAAAGTTCGGTATGAATATATCCCATATAATTTTATTATGGTCTTATACTTTAAACAAATTTCCCTTTTATTCAGAGGAAAAAATTTTGATCTTTCTTTTCTTTAAGTTTTACCAAGATTTTATCAATATAATTTGTATATTATCAGCTAATATGATGGGAAATGCCTTATTCAAAGAAAATCAGTAAAAAATTTAGGATTATTTTTATGTTCATTCATTGTCTTTGTTTTATTGTCAATTTATCAATACTCATTGTCATAAAAGTAACATTATATTTTGTTAATCCTACTTTTATGGAATTTAAAATGATTAAAAAGCAATATTTAATGGAGCTTTTCAGAAATGATTTCACAGAAATAAATATAAGTCTCAAAACACTATATTAATTAGAAGATTTACAATATTTCTATTTTTCTAATAACTTATTTTTGTCGAAAATGGTGAGATTATGACTCCAAACACGAAAGATTCCGAAGAAATGAAAGAGGTATCAAAAGAGGAAGATCCAACTCAAAATTCTAACAATTCTGTAAGTATCAATAAGTCCGAAAAGGGTCACGAAACGGGGAAAGGGGACGGAAAGGATGAAAAAAAGCCTCTTGAAAATATAAAGAAGAGTAACAGTCAGGATAATGATGGGGAAAGCATACAAGTCGATGAACCCATTTCTCAAGAAATTGAAAAGGTAGAAGAAATAAAAAAAGTTCGTAAAATAGATAATGGAGACTATGATGCAAATAGTATCACGGTCTTAGAGGGTCTGGAAGGGGTAAGAAAGCGACCTGCCATGTATATTGGCTCCACCGGTAAAAAGGGATTTCACCATCTTGCTATTGAATGTATTGATAATTCCATCGATGAGGCACTTGCGGGTTATTGCGACCTAATTCGGGTTACTATTCATGAAGATGAATCGATCTCCATTTTTGATAATGGAAGAGGGATTCCGGTTGCACCTCATCCTAAGAAAAAGGTATCAACCCTTGAAGTCATTTTTTCATCGCTTCATTCGGGAGGTAAATTTGATTCCAAGAGCTATAAAATTTCGGGTGGTTTGCACGGTGTTGGCTTAGCGGTGGTGAATGCATGTTCAGAGTGGACGGAAATTACTGTATGGCGAAATGGCAAAAAGTTTTTCCTCCGATGTGGTGAAGGAAAGATCTATGATCATGTGAAAGAAGTCCCCTTAGGAGAAAATGAAAGTCCCAATAAAACGGGAACGGAAATTCGATTCAGACCTGATCCAAAAATCTTTACCAGTATTCCCAAAGAAGAGTTTGAATTTGATTTTGATTATCTCGAATCTCATTTAAGGGATCTGGCCTATCTTAATCCAATTGAAATAGAACTTTTTGATAACCGGGAATTTCATAAAGAAGAAATTTCGTTTAATTTTGAAGGTGGTTTACTTGATTTTGTTAAATTTATAAATGCAACAAAGAAACCTATACATGAAGCTATTCGTTTTACTGATGAACAAGAGGATATTTATGTGGATGTGGCATTCCAATATACAAATACATATCAAACCCTCATTCGTTCCTATGTTAATAATATTCATACACAAGAAGGTGGGACCCATTTGACTGGGTTTAAGTCCGCCTTTACCCGTTGTTTCAACCAATATTTAAAGGACCACTCCAAGATAAAGAAAAAACTGCAAGGAAATAAGAAAAGTTTAAAGGGCTCTGATGTGAGGGAGGGTTTAACCGCTATTGTTTCGGTCAGAGTGCCTGAACCACAGTTTGAAGGGCAAACAAAAACCAAATTGGGAAATCCCGAGGTTCAATCAATTGTATCTGGGATTGTCTATGGAAAAACGTTAGAATATTTTGATTCCCATCCAGATGAAACGGCGGAAATCATGATGAAATGTGTGAGTGCTCAAAGAGCCCGGATCGCAAGCCAAAAGGCAAAGAATCTCGCCCGAAGAAAATCTGCTCTCGATGGTCTAAGGTTACCGGGAAAATTGGCCGATTGTTCATCCAACGATCCTGAGGAATGTGAAATTTTTATTGTAGAGGGGAATTCTGCGGGTGGCTCAGCCAAACAAGGCAGAGACCGTAGAACCCAAGCCATTTTACCCTTAAGGGGAAAAATTCTCAATGTGGAGAAGGCCCGATTGGGTAAGGTTTTAAATAACAGAGAAGTGGTATCCATGATTAAAGCAATTGGTGTGGGAATCAAAGAGAGCAATGATGATTCCGACCGGGAATCGGATATCGAGTTTGATCTCTCTAAGTTGAGATATCATAAAATTGTGATTATGTGTGATGCGGATGTGGACGGACATCATATAGAGACGCTTCTTTTAACATTTTTCTTTAGGTTTATGCGACCTCTTGTAGATGCAGGTCATGTCTATCTGGCAGTACCTCCCATTTATAAGCTCAAATACAGATCAAAACAGAAATACTTATATATTCAAGACCGGGCGGATTTACTTGAGCAAGAAGTGAAAAAGTTCATGGAGGAAGAAGATATTAAGAAACGCTCTTGGGTTAAGACTCAAAGATATAAGGGTCTGGGAGAAATGAATCCCGAGGAATTATGGTATACAACCATGAATCCAGAAAGCCGGCATTTGCACCGCGTAAAATACGAAGATTTGGTAAAAACGGATAATATCTTCTCGATGTTAATGGGGAAAGAGGTTAAACCCCGGCGCGATTTTATCATGGAAAATTACAATGAAGCCCTAAATCTTGATGTATAGTTCTTAATGCTTAAAAATCTAGGATCGTTCATTTTTTCCCATCTTTTTCTTGTATCAGAGTTTCCACCAATAGTCTCTTAAATGCATTCAGATCTTTCCACCGGGTGGCACAACGGATGTTTTTAGGCAGAGATTGGGAATCTTTTTCTAAGTTTTGTGATTCCCGTTTTCCTCGTTTTATCTCCATTATTCCATCGTCATTAATTATGATTGGTACATTTTCCATGCGGAGAAGCTCATCAGAATATGCTAAATAAATAGCTACCGTATCAAAAAGAATTGATGATTGCTTGAGCTGCTTACGTCTATTGAATATCCATGAAATGCACCTACGATATTTCCAAATCATATAATTCTCCATAAGTGCATTTATGATTGGATCGCTGCATCTCATTTCTCTTACACTCTCGAAAAGATCACCCTTGAGCCTTACCAGCCCACACGTATCCAGAGGTGCGATGGTAATACTTTTCCAAGGGGCGCTAAATACCTTACGTGCTGCCGGAATATCCTTAATCACATTATATTCAGCACTTGGTTTTTCGGATCCTCCATATCCTCTGTAAATAGAGCCTTGCATACCTATAAAATGTGCTCGTTCTGCTACTCTGGGCTCTTTTTCTAATGCTGCACCAATATTTGTTAAGGGTCCAATTGCAATGATTGTGATTTCCTCATCGGTGCTCATCATTATTTCTATGAGTTTATCAATTCCCCGCTCTTCAACCATTCCTTGATAATCACTCAGATAAAAATCTTTAATCCATCTTTCTTGACGATTGGGGTTGGATGAGTTTTTAGCCCTTTGAACACCTATACCAACAGGTATATCGGTTCTGTTTGCTATCTTCAGCATTTTTGCGACTATCTTTGCCTTTTGTATTGTGTTTCCCGTGTTTGTAATTATAAATTTTGCGTCCAATTGGCTTAGCTTTAATAAATAGACCAAAGCCCAAGTGTCATCGATATCATTTCCAATATCTGTATCCAAAATAACGGCTTTTTTTGGCATTATGATAAAGATAAAAAGTTATTTAAACATTAAATTTCTTATGACAATTAAGTTTGACAAGAATGCTGGATGGAAATAGTGACAATAGGCTATTTAAGAGTCTTTTTGAACAAGCACCTTTAGGTATAGGGATAGTATCTCCGAAAGGCGAATGGATCAAAGTTAACCAAGCATTGGGAGATCTACTGGGATATAATTCTCAAGAGTTAATTGGTTTAAACTTTGAAGACCTAACCCACCCTGCCGATATAACGAGAGATAAAAAGAATATGGAGGCACTTTTTCATGAGAGGGTCGATAAAGTTAATTTAATAAAAAGATACTTCCACAAAAATGGAGATATTGTATGGATGAATATTAATGCCAATCTTGTAAAAGATAAAAATGATAACCCTCGATTTTTCCTGGTTCTATATCAAGATGTTACAGAGATAAAGCATGTGAAAAGTGCTCTTGAAGAATCTCAAGAACAATTTCGGATGGTGGTGGAAAAATCGCCCCAACCTATTATCATTAGTACGAATGAAAAAGTAACATATATTAATCCCGCACTCACAAAATCGCTCGGATACACGATGAAAGATATTTCCTCTGTAGAAAAATGGTTCGATCTGGTACATCCTGATAAAACTTATCGGGAGGAGTCATTTTCTATATGGAAAAAACATGTTTTGAACGAAGATTTTAAGCATTCTGGTCCCAATGAATATATAGTCCACACAAAAAGCGGCGAAAAACGAAATATTGAAGTGAGTATGATTTATCTGGGAGAAAAGAGATATTTATATATGCTTAATGATATTACGGACAAGAAGAGAATCGAAGAGCAAAAGATTCGGACCCAAAAGCTAGAGTCTCTCGGTTCATTGGCTGGAGGGATAGCCCACGACTTTAATAACATCTTGGTCGGGCTATTGGGAAATATTAGTTTAATAAAAAATTCGCAACAAAAATTAAATCCCGAACTAATGGAAAATATCGAAGATCTTGAATATTCTCTGGAAAATGCAACTAATTTGACAAAACAACTACTAACATTTGCAAAAGGCGGGCATCCAGTAAAAGAATACCGAAGTATTGAAAAGATAATGGCATCTTCCATTCAATTAGTTATGTCTGGTTCCAAATCAAAATGTGAATTTATTGTAGAGGATGATCTTCCAGATTTATACGTGGATCCGGGCCAAATCCAGCAAGTTTTCAATAATTTATTAATTAACTCGTCCCAAGCAATGGAAACGGGTGGAAATATCACTGTAAAGATGTGCATGATTGAAAACTCCTCTTTCGAAGCTCTCTCTGGAGATAAAAAATATGTAAAAATTGATATTCAAGATGAAGGGGTTGGAATTCCCAAAGAAAATGAAGATAAGATCTTTACTCCTTACTTTTCTACCAAGGGGAGTAGTGGTTTGGGACTGGCTACCGCTTATTCAATCATAAACCGACATGAGGGCTTCATTGATTTTCACTCAGAGGAAGGAGTAGGAACCACTTTTTCGGTGTACCTACCCGTTAATGAACAAAAGATTCAAGAAGAAATGGTTACTGATGAACAAAAAGCATCTAAAAAGAATCCCCTTGAAGAAAAGAACCGTATTCTCATATTGGAAGATGAATTGATGGTTCAAAAAGTGCTTCAATCTATGCTGAAAAAACTCGGTCAAGAACCCATCATGGCGAAGAATGGTGAAAAATTTTTACAAAAGTACGAAAAACTCTTGGATCAAGAAAAGAAAGTGGATATGATTATTTTGGATCTTACAATCCCTGGGGGGATGGGCGGAATTGAAGTAATAAACGAATTAAAAAAGAAAACCCCCCGGGTGAATGCTATTGTTTCAAGTGGATATTCAAATGACCCTGTCTTGTCGAATTATGAAAAATATGGCTTTCGAGATGTTTTGAAAAAGCCCTATACAATGGCAAAATTAAAAAAAGTGTTAAATAGAAATTTATAAAATTTCGGGGTCTCTCTTCTCAATTCTTCTATACTTTTTAAGAATTCTTATTCTTCTTTGGTTTGGTTTCTAATTTTTTTCTCTTTCCTCTCCAAATAAAATAGACGGATAAGATTATAATTGCAATAACCACCAAGGCAAATTGGTAGGGTTCAAGGGGGAAAAATAAAAACCAAATCTTCCCTTCATTGGGGTCTCCCCCTTCTCCTGGAACCAAGATTTCAACGGTCTTCTCGGAACTTTTAGTGCTGTTAATTTGACCGAAATCCGTTCCGTTTATTAAATATCCTAGCTTGAACCATATTTTTGCTGTGTTATTTGTCTCTCCTTGTGGTGCTCCACTCATCTCAATTTGGGTATCATAGGGACTTCCCATAGTAATTGTTCCACCCAAATGGGAAAGAAATTGATATTCTTCCCTCTCTGTTTCCATGATGATTTGAATGTAAATTGGTACCACAAATCCGTTTAATTGATTTGCCGTGGCCGTTAAATTAAATGTTTCGTTAGTCCCCACTTGATAACATTCACGATAAGTTAGATTGACCTCTATCTCAATATTGGTCCCAATAATCTCGGTAGAAATTTCTTTGAAGTTTGCCCCGCCGCATAGATCACTCTCAGCATCAGCGTCATCTTCCGATGAAATTAGAGGGTTACATGAAACGAGGGGCAAGGTTATAATCATTCCTATGATTAAAGGAATTACTATTTTTGTGAAAAAAAGAGTATCCACAATTGATTTAAGTCCATCAGTCCTATTACTTTTCATATTCTTGTCCTCCTGTTATAGATGAACAATGCAATTCCGCTGAATAGTAAGCCATATCCCAATATAATTCCGATGTCGGGTAAAAGTTGGAGAAGGGTAAATCCATCTATTAGGGCGTTTCTTATTCCAATTACCGAGTAATAAGTGGGAAAGCCCACAGTACCTAGGTCCATAAGGGTTCCACCGAAAAATTGAAGAGGTAGAATAATAATCCATGATAAGCCCCCGGCACTATCGGCACTTTGCACAATTGATGCAATGATCAATCCTAATCCGATGCACATGAAAGCAGTTACCATCACTATGAGAATTGCTCCTCCCCAATTCGCATTCGTGGACAGATTTACTCCGAATAAGACCAAACAGAGCAATAAAATTGCCCCTTGAATCGTCGAAAATATCATCTGTGCAAGAGCACCGCCTAATAATTGGCTACTTCGGGGGACAGGCGTGGTTTCTAATCTCTCCATGAGTCCATTTTCCTTTTCTTTTCCAAATAGTTGGGCAACATTCATTATAGCAACTGTAGTTCCAGCAATTACAATGCCTGGCATCATCCAATCAAAAGGGGTAATAATTTCTCCTGTGGTGGAAAGATCCACATCCAGAGAATCTACATCCTCATATTCCAAAATCATCGAATTGACCACCGAGCTAATCACATTAGGAATAATTGAGCGTTTATAAGGGTCTGGGCTTGTAAATATCTTAACCTTGGGGCTGCCACTAATTTCACCGTACAGAAGCTCGCTGAAGTTAGCGGGTATGATGATGATTGCGTCCAAAGCCCCTCCTTGAATTTGTTCAATTCCCTCCTCCATATTATCCACTTCTTGGATGTGGAAAGTGTCGCTAAGGTTTGATGATGGATTATTCTCATCAAATAAGTCAATGAAGAACTCAGATCCGAACTCTATGGATTCTCCTGGATTTTGCCCCCCGATTAAGGTTCCATCATTATTAAGAAACGCCACATTGTAAGTTGTTCCTCCACCTCCCCCGCTGAATGCCACGAAATAGATAAACATAAATAATAAAGGATATCCAAACACCCAAAAATACATAGGTTTGTCCCGATAACTTGATTTTAAGAATTTTACACTAATTGCCCATAATCTCCTTATATTTCCCTTAAACTTGGATAATTTTCTCATTCTTTTCCCTTGATCTGTTTGATTTTTTACGATTTTCTTCACCATTTTCTTCACCATTTTTTTCCTTAATTCCGGAGTGCCCTCCCGGTTAAATCAATAAACACATCTTCTAGAGTGTTCTGTCGCACACTTAAATCCTCCATTTTGAAACCAAAATTCTTTTCCAGCAGTTTATAAAATTTTGAGATGTTTCTTAATCCATCCAAAGAACTAAATACCACTCTTTCTTTCCCCAATTCTTTGGCCCAACTTACATCTTGTTTATCTGACAAAAAGGCCACAATTTCCCCCCTTTTATCTCGATTTTCAGAGTTTAAATGAAATTCAATGATATCCCCTTTTCCGACTTTCCCCTTTAACTCTTTTGGGCTTCCTTGAGCAATTATTTTTCCACGATCAATAATAACCAGCTCCTCTGAAAGATCATCGGCCTCCTCCATATTGTGGGTTGTCAAGATGACCGTTTTATTCTCTTTTTCAAAATCCCTGATAAAATCCCATACAACTCTACGGGATTGGGGATCCAAGCCGGCTGTGGGTTCATCGAAGAAAATAACCTCGGGCTCATGGATGACGGCCATTAGCACATTTAGTCTCCTCTTCATTCCGCCCGAAAATGTGCGGGCTTGGTCATCTCCCCGTTCTAAAAGTTTCATTTTTCCCAGAAGGTCATCTGTTTTATCTTTATAATCTGCCGGGTGAAGATTGTGCATTTGGGCAATAAGATATATATTTTCCCGGGCAGTAAGCTTCTCCCAAAATACTAAATCTTGGGGGCATACACCGATTAATTCCCTTACCTTGTCCCTTTCTTCCCTTATATCATATCCCAAAATCTTAGCCGTGCCAGCTGTGGGGGTGAGAATCGTTGAAAGCATTTTAATGGTGGTCGACTTTCCCGCACCGTTTGGACCCAAAAATCCGAAAAGCTCGCCCTTGGGGATACTGAGGTTGAGATTATCGACTGCTTTCAATTCATTCCCGTAAATCTTTGTGAGATTGAACGTCTCGATACTGAATTCATCCATAGGATTATATCAGAATACATACTCTTAAAATTTCACTCTTAAATTTTTCTCTACACATTCCCTATACTTTTTTATTTGTATTTATTTCATGTACCTAGGTATATGGGAAAACAATCACATATTCATATTGGTACATCTGGATGGTCCTATAATCATTGGGTGGAAGAATTTTACCCTAAAGATCTCAAAAAAGAAGAATGGCTGAGTTTCTATGCTAAAACATTCTCTACTGTTGAAATCAATAATACTTTTTATCAATTACCGGAAAAGAGAACAATTTAAACATGGATTACCCAATCCCCAAATAAATTTCATTTTGCGGTAAAGGGCAGTCGGTACATTACTCATATGAAAAATCTTATCGATCCAAAAGAAATAACCCGTGCATTTCTCGATATTCTTCCTTGGCTTGAAGATAAGATGGGCCCTGTTCTCTTTCAGCTCCCCCCACAATGGCACCTTAACCTAGAGAGACTGGAGGAGTTTCTCGAAGTTTTGCCCTGCCAATATCTTTATGCAATAGAACTCAGGCATCCTACGTGGTATTGCGAGGAGGTTTTCTCTCTCCTTAGGAACAAGAATATTGCATTATGTTTTCATGATTTTTCTGGAGAATTTAAATCTCCCAAAAAGACATCCGAAGATTTTGTATATGTACGATTTCATGGTCCACACGGAAAATATCGGGGTAAATATTCGGAAATGTTTTTGAGAAAACAGGTTTCCCATATAAAGGAATGGGTAAAAGAAGGAAGGGAGGTATTTGTGTTTTTCAATAACGATGCATATGCCCATGCTATTAAAAATGCTTTAGGTCTTCAAAAATATGTGGACAATATCTAATCTTATCTTATTATTCAACCTCTGGTGCGTTTTTCTGTTCTATTATTGTGAATTCTTCTGGTAAGGCTTCTTCTTTTTTTTCCGATTCCCGGGGAATTTTTCTTGCGATGAATATATCCAGACCAAATAATAATGATGAAATAAGCGGGATGACCCAAGCACTGGAATAGAGGAAGATGATTCCTCCCAAAAGGGGCCCAATAATTTGACAGAAACTGTTAAAAGAATTATTTACACCCAATACGGTCGCGTATTCTTTTTCGCTCACACTATTCGTTAGCTTGCTGGTTAGGATAGGGCGTCCTATACCCGATCCATATGAGAGCAAGGTAAAGGAGATGAATAATACATAGAAATCTTCAATGAATATGGCAAAAAACATGCCCAAAAAGAGTGAAAGAAGGCCCGAGTGCATAATCTTATCTTCCCCAAACTTTCCGATAATCTTCTTTACCAAAAATGTTTGTAAGATCACCCTTAATATTCCAATATAGGTTCTGAAAAAGCCGACCTTTTCTGGCCCTACGGCAAATCTAACCTCTGCGTAAAGGGTTGAGTTATGGATGAAAATCATGAATGCTAGATTATAAATGAAAAATGATGAAAGAATAGCCCTGGTACTAGGCATCCGAAAATATTTTTTAATATTTTTCACGGGAATGATGTCTTCTAATCTTATATTTCCATCTGCTTTGAGATTTTTATTTGTTTCCGGAATGAAAAAAATCACCAAAAGAATTGAGGTTAAGGAAATTCCTGCTGCCACAAACATGGGAAGAAATAAAGATATCGGAGACAGTAAGGATGCTATTAAAGGCCCAAAAATAAGACCTGCCCCGAAAACACCGCTTGATAGGGTATATATATGAGTTCTATCTTCCTTATTCGTCATATCACTCAAACAAGCTTGGGCAACGGTCATATTACTGCCCAATAATCCATCAACTAATCTGGCCAAGACCAAAATTGCTACAGTTTCTGCAAATCCCAGGAGAATAAATCCAACTAATGTACTGGCCTGGCTGAAAAGAAGAAGTGGTTTTCTTCCATGCTTGTCGCTCATCTTTCCGATAATCGGGCTTGCAAAAAGCTGGCAAAAACTGAAAATACTTCCGATCAATCCAATTTCAAATTCATTCAACCCGAGATTAAGGGCAATATAGGGTAAAATTGGGATAACAATCGTAAAACCTAGGACTTCGGTAAAAATTATTACAAATACAATCAGAATCCTTCGGTCAAGTGGGTTATCTTTCTTTTCCTCTTTTGAGGTAGGAGGAATGTGTCCCTTTTGTTTTCCTTCATTCAAATTTTCGTTCTAATCTAAAAAATCTTTCTTGCTTTTTCTATTTTTTCAAAATAAGGATCTTGAATTGATCAAATCCTATGTCACAAAGAATAAATTGAGATATTATTTTACTCTAAATTGGTTTTTTGGTAAGCCCGTATCTCAAGTGGTATTCATCTGATGTTTTATCTTTATTATCATTAAATTGACACTAATTTTTGGCCAATTTTTCGATTACGTTTTCTTTAATTTCTGCTACTTTTTATTGTATTTTTTCTGGTTATTAATTGTTTAATATGAGATTGCGGGGATTACATCTAAAATTGGATTATTTGCTGTAAAATTCAAACTTTTTCCTATTCGTTCCTTTCAATAGAAATAATTTTAAGTCTTCGGAGATAATTTTAATTAGAGGATCATCATTAGGTTTGGAAAAATGACCAATAATAATCCTTAATATCATAATTCTTGATTGATTGCATAATTATCAATTCGTAACTTAGTTAAGTGAAAGTTATACTTTCATACAAATCAATTCGATACCAAGAGCAACGAAGTGTACTTATTATGAGCGAAGATTCACAGCAAAACCCAAATGGAACAGGCTCTGGAACACTTATTGTAGAAAAAGAGCTTGCCAAAGAACTCGAACGGTCCTATATTGACTATGCAATGAGCGTCATTGTGGGGCGTTCCATCCCTGATGTGCGGGATGGGTTAAAACCGGTTCAAAGAAGAATTCTCTATTCGATGAATGTTAATAGTTTCTATTATAATCGACCTTATCACAAGTGTGCTACAATTGTAGGCCATGTGCTCGGTCACTATCACCCTCATGGTGATTCATCCGTGTATGGCGCGTTGGTAAGACAAGCCCAAGGTTTCTCATTACGATACCCTCTGATAGATGGGCAAGGAAACTTTGGTTCCATTGATGGGGATGAGCCCGCAGCGTACCGATATACTGAAGCGAGATTGGAAAAGATCTCAAATGAGATGCTAGACGATTTAGATAAAGATACTGTTGATTTCGTTGATAATTTTGATGGGTCGGAAAAGGAACCATCATGTTTACCCGCCAAGATACCACAGCTCCTCCTTAATGGCTCTACGGGAATTGCTGTTGGGATGTCAACAAATATTGCTCCTCATAACCTTAGAGAAGTGGCCAATGCCATCTGTTATGCATTGGAAAATGGGCCCGAAAATTTAACTCCCAAGGATGTAAGCAAATTTATTAAGGGTCCAGATTTTCCCACCGGCGGCCTGATTATGGGAAAAAAAGGTGCATTAAAAGCCATTTCTAAAGGGAAAGGCAGAATCGTAATGCGCGGGGTGGCAGAAATTAAACCCGGGTTGGCTGGGAGAAATAAAGATGCCATAATCATCACCGAGATTCCCTATGCCGTTAAAAAGGCAGATTTGATTAAGGAAATTGCCGATAAGGTCAAAAAAGATACCATCCCGGAGATAATGAATATCAGAGATGAATCTGACAGAACGGGTATGCGAATTTTCATCGGATTGAAACAGAATGCCGATGCTAATTCTTGTCTTAATAGGCTCTATAAAAGGACCCGTTTGCAGACCTCCTTCAGTATCAAGAATTTGTGCTTGGTGAATGATGGAATCCAACCAAAGGTTCTTAATTACGTAGAGATGCTTCAAGAATTTATCAAGCATCGGGAAAATGTTATCGAAAGGCGTTCAAAATACCTCTTTAATAGAGCTAAAAGCAGGTTGGAGATTGTAAATGGTCTTATCATTGCAATTCAAAACATAGATGAGGTTGTGAAAATAATTAAAAAATCTGCCAGCCCAAGCGAAGCATCGGTTGTCTTGCAAGAAAGATTTTCCTTGAATGAGAATCAAGCGAAAGAGATTTTAAAAATGCGTTTAAGTCGCCTTACAAACCTCCAGACTCAGAAACTGATGGATGAAAGAGAAGACCTCAAGAAGGAAATAGAAAGGCTTAAAGAGATAATTGAAAGTAAAAAGAAGAGGTACCAAATTATTAAAAGAGAAACAGAAGAGGTTGCTGAGGAATACGGCGATGAGAGGAGGACCAAAATTGAAATGACCGAAGGCCCCCTTACAATCGAAGTTAAAGAAACCATCCCTAAACAAGATTGTGTGATATTGCTTTCAAACAAGGGAAAGGTAAAAAGAATGACCTTGAAGGAGTATGATGCTCAAAATAGGGGCGGTAAGGGAAAGATTGGTGCAAAAGTGAAGGATGATGATTTTATTAAAGAAATGTTTGTAAGTTCTAGTCATGATACTCTTCTTCTTTTTACCTCATTGGGAAGAGCTTATTCAATTCCTGCATTCAAAATACCTCTAAGTTCACGATATTCCTTAGGAAAAGCAATTGTAAATTATGTAGAATTAAGACCCAATGAAAGGGTGGTGGATGTTACCAATGTGAAAGAATTTAATGAAGAACAATGTTTGGTTTTTGCCACCCAGAATGGAATCATAAAAAGAACAGAATTAAGTCAATTTGACAATATCCGAAGGACTGGAATTATTGCAATTAATGTCAGAGAAGACGATTCTTTAGTATGTGTGAAACTTTGTGGGCCAAAATCTCGGATTCTTCTAGCTACTAAAAAGGGATATACCATCCATTTTAAAGTAGAAGAGATTCGTACCACGGGGAGAAATACAATGGGTGTAAAAGGTATCGAGCTCCGAGATGAAGATGATGAAGTGGTAGACTTAATTGTGGCAGAAGAGAATGTTGAGGTTTTAACATTTACTAAACAAGGTTACGGGAAGAGAACTAAGCTTGAAAAGTATCGCCTCACTCATAGGGCAGGAAAAGGTGTGATAAATATCAAATTACGCAATGATAAAGATGAAGTTATTGCTTGTAAATCAATCAAAGAGCCGATGAATGTAGTGATGGCAAGTAAAAATGGAGTTATTATTAGAACCCGAACTAAAGATGTCAGATCGACCGGTAGGGCCACTCAAGGTGTTATAATCATGCGATTGGGGAATGATGATGAGGTATCGGGTGTGGCAATCGCAGGACAAGATAAATCAGAGAACGGAGATGAGGAAACAGAATCATCCGATGATGAATCCAAAGAGCGAGATGAAGATTTGGAAAAAGATATGCAAGAAAACAGTGATACTGATACAAAAGATCAGATTGAAAATGCCACCCAAGAAGAGAAACCGGCAGAGGATAATGAACTGGCCGATGTTGAAAAACAAATAGATGATGAAGAACAAAGCGGGGATATTGAAAAACAAGTAGATGATGAAGAACAAAGCGAGGATGAAAATATTCCCCCAGAAGAGGAATAATTAGTTAATAATAAGTGTTGTTTAATTGTTCCCTTCCCTATAACTTAATTTTTTTCCCACCGTGAATGCTTCTCTCAAAATTTAGAAGATATTCCATTAATTTTTTTGCCTCTCCGTTTTTATTATCGTTACTGTCCTCTTGATTCTTACCTAAATTGGGGCTTATATAACGAAGATGCTTTTGCCCATAACCATAGACTTTGGAGAGGAGTAGATCGTTTCTATCCAGAACTTCTTTAATTTTAGAGGTATGGAATCGATGCCTTTCTTCATCAAACACCGAGAAAAGGGCTTCCATTAAATTTTTTCTCATTTTCCCCAGTTCTTTCTGGTATTTTTTTATTTGTTCTCTCTTCGGGATGGGAAATGGAAGAAGGATATTTTTATTCAAATGCCTGCCATCCCCGTAAATTCTTACCCATAAATAAAATAACTGGCTGTTTATAACACATAGGAGAAAATCATACATCTCTACTTGCACCATGAGATATTTCATTTCGCTACTTTCGTAGGGCTGTCTATCCCAAGCATTATACCAGTAATTTCCACTAGAACGATACCAAATTTTTTTTCCCCCATTTTCTTTCGTTTTCAATAAAGACTCTATAGTTTGGGGGTAGGTTTTTAATATCTTAAGAAAATGCATAGTATCTCCAATCTTTGGTAATCGGTGTTTCTGCCCAAAAGGAACGCCTAAGCTCCCCTTCCCAAGGAGAAAGGCCTCTGCATTGGAGTATTCCATCTTGGAAAGACCTGGCATTTCCCGATACATTCGGGTTGTTTGTAGATGATGGTTTTTTTCTCCTTCTCCCATCTTTCCTTTATCTTTTCCTTCTCCTTTATGCTTTCTGTTACCCTTCGTAAGATGGTTATATTTCCAAAATGCTTCCACGATAGAAAGCGATTGAGTCATCTTCTTGAAGAGCTTACAGTTATTTCGGTCGAAACTGGATATTTTTGTAATTCGAAATGAACTATATAACTTATTTCTGGTACGGGAGAGGCTAAGATGAAATGTAATGGCATACGAAGTAATAAGATAGAGACCTCCTCCTTTCTTTATAAGAGGTATGGATCGCTCGATAAATACTGCCGAAATTTCCCTTGTATAAGAACAATACCTCTCAACTTTCTGCTTTTGTTTGGTATCCAATAAATTGCCATAGGGTGGATTTCCAAAAATTATGTTGAATATGGCTTTTCCTTTTCCTTGATCTAATTTGAATAAAGGCGAGGTTAAAAAGTTCTCATGGATTAGATTGGGTAATTCGATAATTGGGTTAGGATTTTTCTTCTCTGAATCGGTAAATTTCGTTTTTTTGTTAGGATCTTTTTTTTCGTTGGATTTAGTTTTTTCCTTAGGATCAGGACAAGAAAGCCATTTTGTGTATAATTTAGGCGTGTATTGCTTCCATAGTCTGATAAATCGGAGGAGGGTTATGGATAATACGTCCATATTAATATCAATCCCATAAAGATGGGGGATAATTTGTCTTAATTTAGAACTTATATTCTCCTCTCTCATGTTTTGGTTTTTGTTTTTAAGGTTTTCCAGTTCCATCTTTACATATTCAATAAGAAAATTTCCTGTACCCACGGCGGGATCCAAAATATTAAATTCATTTTTCTTTTTATGGGCTTTTTTAAGGTGAGAAATGGCTTGTGTGGACAGAAATTTACATATTTTTTTAGGTGTATAGAAAGATCCGGTTTTTTCCCTTTCTTTTCCAGAAGTTTATCGAAAGCCTCGGCTTGGGGAACTGTGC
>CAZEPC010000009.1:0-30729 GCA_964513765.1 uncultured archaeon | reverse complement strand
TTAGATAAATAATCTTTAATCTCTCCATCTGAAAGATTATGAAAATAGACTATACTTTTATCATAAAAACTTTCTTTTTTTTTGGATTTTGCTTCAATGATACACACACCCGTTATCAATTGATGGCCCTTTCCCGACAACCTTTTGAGAGTTCTGAAGGCCTCTTCTTTATTCGTAGCTTTACCAATAAGTTCTCCATCCAAGAGAACCATTGTATCCGCAGCTATAATTACCGGATTGCTATGAGGAGAGGATTTACGATATTTTTTATTCCATAATTTGAGGACTTTTTTGGCTTTTCCTTCTGCAATCTTCATGACTTTTTCATATGGATCCTCTTCCACAATAGAATCCTCATTAAAATTACTGGGAAAGATTTTAACCGGAATTTGGGCTTTTTCAAATAACTTTTTCCTATCTCGGCTTTTTGATGCCAAAATAATAAACATATTCAATTAATTTGAAAGATATAATAAAAAATTTGTTAATTGGTTTGAAAAGTTTTTAGGGATGAATTTATCTATGCTTTAAATTACTCCGAAAGCAATCACCATCCCTTTTGGATTGGGATGAGTTTCATTATGAATATTTTTTCCAAATTTTCTTCAAAAAGGTATTGATATCTTCTTTTTCTTTTCCATATAGAGATTCTGCATAAAAATAATCCGACATATCATTTTCTAAATCATACCAAGCATTGGCCTTGTTCATCCCCATGATATTAACCGTGGACTTTATCATTTGCAATAGTTCACCCGGTTTTCTGGATAACTTTTTCGCGAATCTTAACACATCTTTTTCTAGTCTCTCAGGTTCGCTGATCTTTGTAAAAGCCCCCCATTTTTCCAAAGTCTTCAAATATATCTTGTTTCCCGTCAAGAGCATATGTTTGGTGTTAACGGGCCCTAGTACAGAGAATGTGGATACTGTTGGACCTGTTGTGGGAAAGAGGGGGAGATCTATTTCTGGTAGTTTAAAATATATATCTTTTCGGTTTGCAACAAACCTAAAATCAGAGGAAAATGAAAGTGTTACTCCGGTTCCGATGGCACTACCTTGAATTTGGGTAATTATAGGTTTTTTTAAGAAATATAATCGTTTTGAAATTGTCCCGCAATACTTGAAAAATTCTTCCTTTTTATTAATAAAATCTTTTCCAAAAATATTCAAGTCCCATCCAGCACTAAAAACCTTGTTACCTTCGGATTTAATAATAATTACCTGTACTTTCTCATCAGCCTCAATCTCATCGAGGATTTCGTGAAACTTTTTCGCATTCTCAATATTAATGGTATTCATCTTAGTATTTATGGTAATAAAACCGATTTTTCCTCTTGTCTTGTAAAAAATTCCTTGTTCTTTAGGAGCCATTTGATTCTAATTGATTTTCACTTTTTAAAAAGCCTTTTATATTAATTTTTCCAAAAATGAAAAAATTTTTCAATTTTTTGTTTTCAATTTTTTGTTTATATAGCATTGAAAAAGTTATATATATGTTTATTTTTTATATCCAAATAATGAGCGAACAAATTGGATCTAAGGATGATCAATTAGAGAAGGAGAAACCCGTTGTAAATAAGGTATTAGAACCTTCTGGAGAAGTTTCAGATGAGGTTGATTATGCCGTAAATAGATATTTAATGTCCGAAAGAGGTTATGGATTAACCGCATGTCAACCCTCATTAGTTGAAATTGAGGACGGATCTAAAGCAATCAGATTTAAACTGGATTCTACTTTCGTCGATTCTGACACAGATGAAGTAAAAGGCTATGGAAACCTTAATACTAAAGAGGGATTTGTGGGGGAGATGTTTATTTCATATAATCCAGAAAATGAGGATATGCATATGATGTACATTACCCCTATGGAAGAAATAGAAAAAAAGAGAGAAGAAATTCTCGACAATCCAGAGAAATATCCACCCAAAGTACGGCCTAAAGGAAAATATTAAATTTAATCCAATAAAACCGAACTTTAATTAAATTAGATGTTCAATTTCTTTTCTTCTAATTTTCTATCCTTGTTCTTTGTTGATAATCAGCAAACTTATGAATTGATGATTCCTATATTACATTGAATTTGAATGGAAAAGGATCAAAAGAGAAATACACATTCGGAGATTTTATTTCGAGATAATCTTCATGCTGTAGGCAAAATAGACTTTGTCAAAGGGAAAAAGCCTGATGTGGATTGTATTCTTTGTGCAATTAGAGAAAATGACCCAAGGGTTACTTCACTCCTTTTATATCAGGATGAGAATTTTTTCGTCTGTTTAAATCTTTATCCTTATAATCCCGGACACCTTATGATTATTCCAGCAAAACATGTGGAAAGATTTGAAGATTTGACCCAAAGAGAAAGAACGTTACTTTTTGAGGCAACAATCCAATTAAAAAAATTGATTAGAAAAAAAATGAGTCCCACAGGGTTTAATGTTGGTTATAATGAGGGTCAATATTCTGGAGCAAGTATCCAGCATGTTCATATTCATCTCGTACCCAGATATCGAAATGAATTGGGTTTTATTGATATTATTTCCCAAACCAAAATTATAATTCAGAATTCTTCTGAGGTATTAGGTCTATTAAAACCAGAAATCAACAAATATATAAAAAAGATCTATGCAAAAAAATAATAGATCATTGTGATTCATTAAATTGGAATTATGTGGCATTAATATCAATTTTATAAAGATAGAATGTATTAAATAATAGATACTTAAAAAATAAAATAATGGGGAGAAAATATGTATTTAGAGATGCTCGACTTTTTAATGGAGAATAAATATGTGGAACTTTCACATTGGTCTGAAAAAATTCTTGAAAGAAATAAATATAAATTAAACCAAGACCAGCGAACCATTTTAAACCACCTCAAAAACAGAAATCTTCCCCAATTAATCAATTTCATCAAGAAAAAAAGATTTACAACCACTGAAAATGAAACAATTGTTCATATTTACAAACAAATAAAACAAAATAAAGAAAAAATAGACAACCAATGGAATTTTTTGGAAAAAATTGATAAAGATACTGATTTTCTCAATTTAATTTTGGATGAGGATATAGTCGTCCATCAGAAAGAAGAATCTGTGGAATTATTCGGAAAAGACCTTGAAAAAGAGAATGATTTCAAGAGAAGAATGGAGATTTTAAAAAATGCCACACGTACCCCTGAAAACCTTATATTTGGAGGTGAGATCTATCATTCTTCTGGGTTATCTTCAATTAATAATCTTCAAGCAGTGTATAATAATATTCAAGTCCAAGAAGATCTCCAACGATTTCAAAAATATGAAAAAATAATTCAATTTATAGACAATTTAGAACTTCCCCTTCAAAAGCTCTTTTCCAAAAATCAAATAGGGATAATTATCTACCAAAAACAAATATATCTTATTAAATGGGTACAATATATAAGCGAAGACCAGCTTATTACCGGTGAGATTTCAACCGACAATAAAGTTTCAGTACTGGAAAATTTTGGAATAAAGATAGGAGTTCACCTCAAACCCAGCTTTGAACTTGGCAACTTGGTTGTTTTCAGAAATCGTGAGGATGAGGCTGAAGAAGATATCGAAACAAACCGAGAAGATGAACTCTATTTAAAACCTTTACTTTCTTTAGATGAAGAACTTTTCTCCTATAAAAGCCGCTGCAAAAAAGAAAAATATTCATATGATCTTAGCGATGAAGAAGATTGTGAGCTTTTTGTCCAGAGGGTCCTTGACAGAATAGAAATGGGAATATTGCTCTTAACCAAGGGAAGTTCTAAAGTAGTGAAATCCGATGAAGACTTGGATTTATACATAAGAATTTCATTACAAAAAGTAGATGGAATGGATTCTATAAATCAACGTATTAATATATTAAGAGAGCTTATCTCAGTGAATAAGAATCCAGATTTAACCCCTAAAATCAAGCAAAAATTGGAACATAACTATATTCTACTTCTTAAATCAATATTTAAAATAGGCAATACAAAAAGACTTCCAGATATTTTAAAAATTCTCGATCATTTGAACTTGTTCGATGAAGATATAGGGATTTTGCTGCAAACTATCATTTATCTCATAGATTTCTATTATGTTGAGAGTAATACCATATTGAAATCCATTGAGTTCATCTCGAATACATGGGAATTAACAAAAAAGCAATATAAACTTTTAGAAAAACCCCAAATCTCCGCAATCACGAATATTGTGGTTGAAAAGCTTGATAAGGGTCGATTCTCAGAGGTACTTAAATATTTAAATGAATATATATCAAAACATCCTCAATTCCGAAGCTATAATATCCTTACTCTCATTATCGAAATTCTTATTGAAATATTTAGAAAGAAATATCAGCTGGAGAAGAATCATTTTACCAACGAAAAATACATAAATTTCCTCAATAAATATTCAGAAATGGTTGATGATAACAAAAAGCAAATGAATGATGAAGAAATCGTATTTCTAAAACAAAGAATTGAAGATTCATTTCTTTTACTTTCTCAAGATGTTGATTTTATTTCCTATATAGATTCAGAAATTTCAAATTTTCTCAATATCTTAATCGATTTTGATAAGGATTTTGTTTCCGAACGCATGGTCTTTCAAATACTAAAAAAAATGGTGGATTTGGTACCTTTATCAGTTTTTCATAATATTAAACCTCAGTTGGGAAGTAATTTTCTTTCCTTCCTTATGACAAATTATGAAGGACAAAAATTAAAACTGAAATTTATGACAAACTTTATTAAATATTTCAAGGATGGAGGACAGAACCTAAAAAAGAACAAATCCTTCTTTAAGGAAACCTCGGATATGCTCTTAGATTTTAAAGGGATTATTAAAAATCTGGATATGAAGGAAATCTTCCTCTTACCTTTTAAAAAAGAGATAAAAAAGCTCTTGAAATCTTGGTATCTTGATAAAAATGTACCTCAAAATAACTTTTCAATCCATAAGAATATCATTACCACTTGGATAAATTACACGGATTTACAAGAAGATTTCACCCATATGATCAATATTCTTTCTATTAAAGATCTTATTTGGAGCTGTAAAGAAGGAAAAATTCCCCAAGTAAGAAAAAAATATAAAAAATTACCAAAAAGTGTATTTGAAGAAAACTTAAAGGATCTAATAGAAGAACTTTCAAACATAATCAGCACAAAATTCACCAACTCAAAAGAATTATCAATTATAAAGGAAATTTTTACATATTTCCACAAAGATTATGATAAATTCCGACTTTCCTCACGAGAATTTGATGAGATTGTGGGAAAATATGTATCCAATGTAGAAAAGACCGTGCTATTTTTTATCGAAAAAGGAAACCACGAAAGATTCAAAAAAACCTTCGAGCTTATTGATGAGTACTTAATTTATTTCTCTGAAAGTCAATTTAATAACATCCTTAATCATTTCAAGTTAATATATACAATGGAACTGGAAGAGGGGGAAAAGTTTAATCTTCGGATTCAAATGATGAAGACTTTTGTGTCCCAAATTAAATTATTTCTGAAAAAGTATGACAAAATATATAAACGTAAGAAAAAACTTATCTCTGATAAAGAAACTTTAATTTCAAGAGATTTCCTGGAAGTTTTCTACAGTAATGTTATGGAAGGCTCATATGAAATATTCCAGAAAGCTCAACAATGGTTACTTTTTGTTTCAAAAGAAGAATTCTTAACCTACGATAAAGCCTATAAACCAATGAAGGAATTGTTCAAATCAATCATAGAACAATTTACAGGTAAAAAACAAAGAGATATCTTTGAAGACCTTAAGGTTTTAAGTAAAGATATTTTCCAAAATCAGACTATGCTGAATGAAAACAAGAAAAAATTCTTCAAGATGATAATTAAGGTACTACCTGAAGAAGATTATCCTGAATTTTACCCAGAATTCAATAAATATTTGGAATTTATTAATGAAATTTCAGATGTGGAGGCACTCTACTTTACGATACAACCAAATAATAAAAATAAAATGCAATCCTTGAAGGAACGATTGAAAAAACTCATTGATCTATATTCTCATCTTTTTGTGATTTGGTTTATTTACGGAAATATCCTTGCTCTTGAGGAAAAATATGATAAAGCAATAGAAATTTACAATAAGGCCTTAAAATACGACCAACACGAACCAACCTCAACGAGACTATATCATAATCTTATAGTCGCACATCTTTCAACTGGGAAAGTGGATGATGCAATAGAGATTATTAAAGGATTACCAATTGGAATCAGGACAAATCCAATCATCAAAAGCCTTATTCAACATATCGAAGAAAAAGTAGGCATAGAACTCCAATCACGAGTATAACTTCATTAATGTGAAGATTTGTGCGTATTTGCACAATATGTTGATTTTTGAGAAAAAAGAACTAGATTGTTAATGTTCGAGGATCAAATAGGGACAAATTAAATTTTTTTGCTAATTCGTACATCTTTTGGCTATGATTCAATTGATTTTTAATCTTAATAGGATCTTGGGTAAAACCATGGAAATCACTACCGAGAGAGAATTTTACACCGTATTTTTTTCCATATTTCAAGATTAATCGGGCTTGTTTAACCGAAATTTTATCATGGAAATGATTTAGTTCAAAAGCAACATTAAACTTTTTAAGGGTTGCCATAAACCACCGAATTTGATTTTCTGGCATTAATTTTGGCATATTTGCATTGGGATGGCAAAAAATATCCGGATGATATTTCTGAAATGTTTCTTGGATCCCTAAACGCCACATGAAATTCATTCCCCTCAGATATGGGTCATTTTTCCACAACCATTTTTTCCATTTTGGGAATTTTTTCAAAGGAAAGATCGGTTTGGGAATCGTATGATGTTTTACTACAGCTAAATAATCAAAGAAATCCGGTGTAATGCCGTTGGGTAGGGTGAGATTGCCATTTGGGAGACAATCTATTTCAGCACCATGGAGAATTTCGATTTCGGAATATTTTCTATTAAGAATTTGTAGATATTTCTTCCGATATCGCAATCTCCTTGCAGAAAACATATTTACTACTTTCCATTGGGGATCATTGTTATGGAAATAAATTGACCCAGGAAAAAGATGGTCCGAAAATCCAACAATTTTTATACCCAAATCAATCAGACCCTCAAGAATTACTCTAAAATTATGTTGGCCATCTGAGAAGAAAGTGTGTACATGCATATCATAAAAATGAAAATCATTCATTAAGAATGAAAATCATTCTCGATTTTTTAACATATTTTTTTTGATAAAGAATGGTCTCCTAATCTAATAGATAACTAAAATTTTTATAATAATATAAGATACAAAAAATCATGAATATTTCCTAAAAAAAAAAGAAAGAAATCTCAAAAAAGAAGAAAATAATCAAGTTGAGCAATTATGACACATTCACCCATTTTATACTGTCCGAGATGTAAAACTGCATTTTCAGAGGATACCACAAATACCTTCTTTGAAGGAAAACTAGTTGTTTGTGAGAAATGTGGCTTGTCTTTTCGTAGATACCTTTCAATCCAAGAGGACTATAATTTTCAAAAAGATTCCAGATCAAAAAAACAAATCTCTCAGAAAAGAAAGAATAAAAAAACCTCAATCAAACCTAAACCATTAGATTCATCAACGGATAGCATTACCACGAGATTAAAAAAAATAACAAAAAATATCATAAAATCCGTAAAAAAGACTTTTAAACCAATAAACAAGGTCGCAGAGACTGAAACCCCATTTTCAAGGGATACAAAAATAAAATCAAGAGAGAAATCCAAAAATAAAAACAAGTACAAATTGGAGAATCATCACCTATATGATCCTTTCACAGGGATGCCTTTGGACGATATGAAAAGAAAGAAAAACAGGCAAAACAAAACACAAGATAAAGCCCAAGCCAAGGAAGAGAAAGACATTGAGATTTTTTTGAACTCGGATTTGGTTAATAAAATATTTAGCGTACTAGAACCCTCAATCAGAAAGAGATTAAAGACATTGAATATAACAGAGAATGAAAAGACTCTTATAGCCAAATCCTTCATTTACTTAAATTTGAATCAACAAAAAAAATATATAACAGAACTTGAGCAGCATTCACTTCTAGATAATGAGAATTCTTCATACCAGAAAGAACGAGAAAAATTAATAGAAACAATAAAAAATATTCCAATCCCAAAATCCCAACAGCAACATTTAATTGACCAATTACAATATTTTGGGAAGGAAGAGCAACATAAATTTGTGGAAAACCTTAAAAAGAAGGCTTAAAAAGATTCAAAGCTTTTCCAAATTGATGAAATGAAAAAGATTGAAGAAATGCAAAAAATAGCAATTAAGAAATTATACTCCCTTTTATATGAGCATTACGGACCACAAGGATGGTGGCCGATAATTGAACTGGAAGGGCACAATTCGAACCCCACAAACAGAGGTGAGTTTAGAGGATATCATCCAGAGGATTACACAATACCCAATAACGAAATGCAAATGTTTGAAGTAATGTTAGGTGCAATCCTCACCCAAAACACAAGCTGGTCGAATGCCGAAAAAGCCTTAAAAAGCCTTAAAAAAAATATTGGTTTTCTTCCTAAAAAAATTATGAATACGGAACATGAGGAACTCGCAGAAATCATTCGATCCTCGGGATATTATAATCAAAAAGCACGGAGATTGAAAACACTCTCAAAATACATCCTTAAACATCCCATAAGAAAACTCAATAAGAAAAAAATACCAGCATTGAGAAAGGAATTATTAAACCTTAAGGGAGTGGGCCCAGAAACTGCCGATTCCATGATTCTTTATGGTCTTAAAAAGCCAATCTTTGTTGTGGATGCCTATTCGAAGCGGCTTTTATATCGACTAGGTATCCTTTCGAGTAAGAAAGCAAACTACAAAGATATACAAGAGCTTTTCCATCGAAACATTCCCAGAGATTTTATCGTTTATAATGAATATCATGCATTAATTGTCCAGCACTGCGCGAAAATTTGTAAGAGGTCCCCTAAATGTGAAGGATGTCCTTTTCTTGAATATTGTATTGAAGAACGTAGAAATCCGCCCAAAAATAAAAACAAAGCCAAAAAAAAGAAATAAGCCACCAATCAACAACTAAAAAAGAAGTCTAATTTCTCTTATTTCCAAATTTTTCCATTATTCCTAGCACATGTTAATTTAACGAAATACGAAAGAAGCCGGGGAGGCTTCAACTAAGCATGATCTTCAAATTCTGAGGGATAGACAATATTAGCCTTAAAATCTCCGTAATTGGAATTGACAGATAAAAGTTTTTCTTTCAAATCATTTAAGGACTCATCTTGCAGATCCAAGATCATAAATGCCTTTGGTACATCAATCGGCATTGAACAACTAATACCTAGCTCAAAGGCTGGGACAAATCCAAATCGAGGATAATATCGAGGATGTCCTAAAACATTAACAAAATTATAACCTTTTTTCCTACAAATATCTAAGCTATAGCGAGTTAAATGGATACCCAAACCTTGATTTTGATATTCGGGTAGGATGGCTAAAGGAGACAAAATTAAAATTGTTTGTTCTTCATCCCCAATTAACATTGACGCTTTGGTATACATTATATAACCAGAAATTTGGGTTTCATTCTCTCTTTTTTCGGCAACAAAAGCAATAGAAGGTAAATAATTCTCAGATTCACGGAGATCCCTAACAAGATCATTAACATCTTCTTTGGGAAATGCAATTTTCAATAATTCATCAATTTTATTAAAATCCTGTCTCTCTTCTACCCGTATCTTAATTTCATTAAGATCAATGTTATGAGAAATTCCTTTCTTCCTAACCCTTTCATCATGTGTGGGTCTTTTATCCATGAAAAAAAGAGAGAAAAATCAGTATTAAATATATTTAATCGTATGAAATTGTGAAATTTCAAATTCCTAGTTTTATTTTGTTTCTCATGGACAAATGGATTCCCCCAGCAATTGTGAGCTTGATAATCATCAGTGTGATATGGCCTTATTTTTTAATTATAATTGGGGCAATAGGGATTATATATTTATTTCTTCTACGATCGATAAATCGTAGGCTTCCAGCCCCGTTCATTTCGTTCACCGAAAACGGAGATTTAAAAATTAGTTGGTATCTTAAACAAAAAAAGAATGATAACAATAGAAATAACCACGAAAACTCTTTTAAGGAAGATTTAGGCAGCTTCCACGAAACTTATCTTGTTTTAAGCAATGATCCAAAGGGAAAAAATATAATAGAAGAAATTTATCCACAAAAAAAGACACAAAATGAATACACCGGGAATTATTCAATTTTCACGGTCAAAATAGACAATTTAAAAGTCAAAGAGAAGGCAAATCATCGCAAAGTTTTCTACCAGGTTTATAGAATAAGTAGCAGCTTAAAGGGAAAACCTAATTTAGCATCATCTAAGGAATGTATATGGGGCGGAGATGAATTTTATTTCATTCTTCCAAAACAAGAATCTTTTACACCAAAATCCTTTAAGAAAGATGAGAAAAAAACGGAGATTTCAATCGTTGCCCTGGGAGACCTCCAACCAAGAGCAGAAATTCCGCCCATACTCCAAAATAGGATCCTTAAACAAGCCGAAGAACACCATCCGGATCTTTTTCTTTATTTAGGTGATCATACAAATGAAGGAATATCCCCGACCGCATGGCGTCAATTCTTTCTTCTCATTGGAAATTTGGCCAAAAATACACCAATCTTGGGTGTACCAGGGAATCATGATACCCAGCTCAGTCGAGAGGGAGGAAAACGAGATATTACAAATGCGTATAAAACACACGTCAATTACCCAGGGGATAAGCAAAGATATTACATTAAGATACAAGGAATCAACATCATTGCTTTTGATTTTCACACGGGTTTTCAAAAAGATTCGGCCAATTACGAAATCTTCGAGAAATGTCTTAAAAATATGCAAGAAGGGGATTGGGTTATTGTATTATGGCATTCTTCCCCTCACAACAGTCTCCGGACGGGAAAACAACAAAAAATAATACGAGCAAATATCATTCCGGAGTTAGAAAAACAAGGAAATGTCGTATGGCTAGGAGGTCATGAGCACTCCTATCAGAGATTTAAGGTCCGGGATACGTATTACATAACAAGTGCCGCAACTTCATCATTCCACGACCACCATTACAATACGGAGCATATGGAGAAGCTTATTATGAAATTTCATCATCTTTTGATTAAAGTTAGCAAGCACAAAATGAAAATAAAAGCAATTGATATTTGGGGAAAAATTATTGATGATTTTGTAATAAAGGCGAGAAAATGAAAAAGAATTTATAGGCACATTTTTGTATCTGTGCTATGGAGAATGAAAATATAATATATCAAAGGGAAACAAAAGAACCTGCACAAGGAATACAATTTTTCAAATCTCTCTTGATTCTCTTGATTTTTATTGGAATTCTCCTTATTCTCATAGGGATTACCTATGAATGGGATTATCGGATAATCTTAAAGGTGGTTGGAGGCATTTTTATTATAAGCGGATTATTCGCTTCTATTGAACGGAAGCATTATGAAGAGCAGTGTTATGAAGCGCCAAATGATTAAAGTATGCCAGTTCAAGAAATTGATATTTTTAATTAAAAACTTTTAAAAATCTTCTTTTTTTCCCATAATCTCCAAACCTGCACTACTCCCAGTATCGGAAAATACCAGAAGAGGTTCGGAACCACCTTTTATTTTAAAAACGCGAGCAAGAATTTGTCCTTGAATTGTTTCCGCACATCTGGCAGACATTAAACCTTTTGTGGGTGCATTCATCATCGCGGTTTTGGATTGATTATTGGTAGGTTTTTCTGCTTTGATAAATAAGAGCAAATCCCCTTTTTGGATCCTCAGATGGACGGAATTGGAGCTTAAATCAAGAATCTTAAATCTTGACAAATTATATGTTCCAAATCGAAATATTTTTCCACGATCAAATAAAACGGCCAAGAATCCCGTAAATTCGGCACCTAAAAATGGAATTGTTGCAATTGAGACCAATATGGATCTTCGAGGTTCTCTGAAGTTATTTGACTGCATCCATATCCAGTTTCGGGGAAAAGAGGACCCCCAGTCCTTTTCAATATATCCTTTCCCACCATTGAAACTTAATAATCTCTCCTCTTTCCCAGGTGAAGAAGGATTAAAACTTAAATTCAGGGTTCCTTCCACAAAATGATCCATGCTTACCACACCGTGATTACATTCCATAAAAGGAATATAAGTAAAGATTCCCATAACTCCCGGAGAAAAACCATGATATGGGAGGGGGACTTGAGTCTTAAATCGGAGATCACCGCTTAACAACACATTCTTCTCATTAATATCCAAATGAATTCCTTTTTTGTTAAAAGAACTCTTTCTAATTTTTACAAAAAAATGATTTTTGGATGTCCTAAATTCCTCTAAAGGATAAGAGATGTAATGATATTGGGCATGAATCCCATCCAAAATTTGAATAAAAGCATGGGATGATTTATTCTTTTTATTAAGGGCTATTCCAGGTATGAGAGCAAGGACATCCTCTTCATTTATAGAAACCATCTTAAAATACCATCCCTCAAAATAAAATTCTCCATCCAAAACTCCTTGAAATATGGGTGGATGTTGAAATTGGTGGAATTTTTTCATATCTAAAAACTATAAACTAAATATTCCATTTAAGCCGTTTTATTATAATTTAAAATCGTTATAATGAGAAAGTAAAGGAAGTAGGAAAAGAAAAAAAATATTTAAATAATTTTATTTTTACCATGTTGCTAAATGTTTTAAAAACTTGGACAATTAGAAGCAACGATGGATAACTTGTGGACCCATTTCTTTGTATTCTCTTCGTCGTACCCACATTCTTTGGAATGTTTTCAATGAGGACAAAATCGAGCCGCCAATCCAAACACTATACATCCGCTCGGGCGGAGCAATAATCTTTACATCAACAGATTCAGGAATTTGTTCTTTGATTTCCTTAGTCAATCTTTCCTTAAGACCTGGGAACATTGTAGAACCTCCTGAGAGGACAATATTTCCGTATAAGTCTCTTCGAAGATCAACATCGCACTCTTTTACCGCATTGCAAATGACATCGTCCAATGGTTCCAACTCTTTTCCAATTACGGATGGGTTAAAGAAACATTCGGGGGCTAAGAACCGTTCAACACTTACCTTAATGGTTTCACCATCAGGCAACATGTAGCTCTTTTCCATACCAGCCACTTTCTTTGAGAGCATGATTTCCTTTTCTGGATCAAGGGCTACATAGCATAATTTTTCCTTGATATCTCGCACAATTTCTTTTTCTGCAGATGTAGTAAAGGTAAATCCTTTTTGCCTCAATAATCGTTGTAAATAGGTGGTAATATCTCGACCAGCCAAATCTAAACGACTAATGGCGTGTGAAAGTGCAAATCCTTCATAAATCGGTACAACGTGGGATACACCATCACCAATATCAATAACACAACCAGTGGTTCTACCAGATGCATACAATGAAAGTACTGCTTGCATCGCTACATATAGTGCTGGTGCGTTAAAAGTTTCAAACATAATCTCGGCCATTTTCTCCCGGTTTGGTCGCGGATTCAAAGGAGCCTCTGTCAATAGCACAGGATGCTCACTTGGATCGACTCTTAAATCGGTGTAGAAAGTATAATGCCAAATCTTTTCCATTGCCATCCAATCTTCAATAATACCGTGTTCGACAGGGAATTGTAATTTCAAGACACCCTTCAGTTGCATGGCTTCTTCTCCAATATAATATTCTCGAGAATAATGTTCGACATCAGTCATGATCGAGGTATATTTGGGGTATCCTATCAATGTGGGAAAGACACTTCGTGGTTGGTCTTCTCCCGCAAAACCGTTTTTGGAAATACCGGTACCGTTGTCAACGACAAGCGGTTTGGCAGCTAAAAAGTCCATATCTTCTTGAGCCATATTAATCAATTCTTTTTTTGTTGTTTTTGTTTATATATCTATTGGTAATTTATGTACGGTTAATTCTTAAAAAATTCGACATAAATTTTAGCTTAATTTACTATTGGTTTTTCTATCTTAAAAAAATTTTTTTCAAAGCATCATTTGAATAATTTTATTTTAAAAAAAATAATCATCAATGCTTTAGTTTTTTTGGTTTATATCGAGTATTCTGAATATGTGTGGTAATCTTGTTTATTTTCTTCTTTTTTGTTTTTTCAATCTTTCCTGTTTCGCCATTCACATTGAATTACTTTTTCTGTGATATCTATGTTTTTTTTGTAAATATTGCCTTATAAAGGTTGAGACAACTATCTAAAAGTCAACATAATAAATATGTATCATACTATAATTTTAGATAGTGACATTATGAAACAATTAAATCAATCTTCTCAAATAAATTGAGGAAATATGATTTAATTTTATCATTTTCAGCGAAACAGATAGAGGAAGTCTTAGTCTTGTTCAATCCGAATTTATTTTTACGGACTCTCCCAACCATTTAATGTGAATTATTCATTTGTTATTCATATATTGATATAGTACATCAACAATATCAAATTATGAATAAGATCCTACCAAGTGATTTTTATAAATCTACCCATTTGCCCAATAAAAGATTGTATCTTCCGCATAGAGAGTAATAAGGCAGGTTTATAAATCAATCATAGTCAATCTTCAAATCAGCTGTCTATAGACAACCTTTGCTTTAGTTGTTTATATGTAACACTAGTATGTTTATACCTAAAAGCTTTGTTTTACAAAAAAATGATCAAAATAAATTAGGTCGAAATTTTTTTGAGGAAAAAATAAAAGATAAAGCGAGCATAGCAAAATCAACAAATTTGTTATTTTCCATGGATATTTTTTCCTCCAATTCCCCGTTTTCTCCTACAAATTCCTTTTCGCCCTCTTCATATGCAGCAATAATAGGGGAAGGTACTTTTGAAAATAGGTTTTTCTTTTCAATCGTTTCTTTTAAGGATAATGCTGAATTAGGTGAGTTAAATCTCTCAATTTCGGAAATTAGAGATTCAAGGTTTTGTAAATCTTTTTTTCCAAAACTCATCGATTCAGATGATTTTAAGGTCGATTTAATATTTATAAAAAGTGAGAGAAAACTTTTCAAGATATTCTGGATTTTAAAGGTTTCAATATTTGTTTGTCCCACTTTAAATCGCCACTTTTTCTTTAACTTACTTCTAGATTGGGGATTTTCCAAATATTTTACAAATGAATTTTTATCTATAGGAGAAAGAAATTTTAAAGACTTCTGATCTAAATACCATAAAAAAACCGCTAATATCGCTTTAATTATTTCTCTTAGAGGGAGAACATCTATGAATCCTCCTTTTTCTTCTTCTATTTTTTTTTCTTGTATTGGGGAGCCATACATTGCCAAAGGAGGGATAATTTCATCCAATAACAGATATTCCGACATATCATTTTTATATTCAATTAAATTCCCCAGAACTAAATTATTCAGCATCCTCTGGACCAAATATCTCTTCTTTCTTGGTATTTTTGGAATAGTAACAAGCTCTTGTAAGATTGATTGTGAGAGTAAATGATAATGTGGTAAGAGTGTTTTTCCAAAATCAATTCCAATTAATCCATTATATTGTGTTGGGGAAACTTTCAAATCCAATTTTACTTTTTTTCTGGGTATTTTCTTTTCTTCTGTTCCAAGAGGCCCTACTGAAATAAAATCCCCTTTAAGAATGGCCTCCTCTAACTCTTTATCTTTTTTCATTTTACTATCTCTACTCCATCCCTACTCCGTTTTTGATTTCACATTTTTAGTTAAGAATCTTTTCTAACTCTTTCTTTTCCGCATCCATGTCCTTTTCTTCTTGAGCTCTTTCTTTTTCAAGAATTTTTGGTGCGACATCCTCCAAAATATCCACACATTCACAGTTATCCTTCCGTCGTAAGGGCTCATAGTAAAATGGTTGATCCAGACGAAAATCCACCTTAAGGAGCTCACCTTTTAAATGCTTTTTATTATCAGATTCCAATGGCATAAGTGCTTTTCTCACGTATTGTACCATAAGGGCAGCAATTATTTGGCTTGTATAGACCACACTAGGATCCGGATTATCTATACAAGAAGTTTCCTCTTCTAACTCTTGTTTTTGTAAAGATTCCGGATAAAAACAGTTAATACAAGGAGTCTCCCGTGTCAGGATCCCCGCCTGACCTCCTTTCCAGCTTATACCACCATGAATTAGAGGAATGTCCCTCCATAAACAATATCGGTTCAAAATTCTTCTTACATAGATCAAATCCACACAATCTATAATAAGATCAACTTCTCGGATTATAATTTCAATTGTTTCCTCTTCAATTTTTTGATTTATTCCAAGAATAGTTATGGTTGAATTACGTTCTTTCAATCTCTTAGCCAAAGTTTCGGCTTTATTTTCTCCGATATCTTCTTCACAAAATAAAGATTGACGATTGAGATTATGGGGCTCGATCTTATCAAAATCGTAGATTTTAATGGTTCCAATACCCAATCCAATTAACCCCAAGCAAACATGGTTTCCGAGCGCACCTGCGCCTATTACTGCAACTTTCGCTTTGGATAGTTTGTCTTGATCCCATCCAGGAATCAGTCTCTGTCGATCATAAATTTGAGAATCACTCATATTTTCACCTGCATTTTATTCATTTATTTAGAGTTTTTTCGAATCTTTGTAATGATTATAATTGTTTTGCTTAGTAGATTACTTTTTTTATTGTATTGAGTTAAAAGATTTCCATGTTTTATTCAATCTTCCGCAATATATTTTTTATATTTAGTTGAGGTTAAATGACCATTAGCGGGCGTTACACCTCTATTATAGCCCGAAACCAGAATTTGGACAGATTGTTTAATGAGGTAATTTACATTATTTGCAAAACGGAGTTTATCAAATTGTCTCTGGTCCTTTGAGCTATAAAAAGTACCCATACAAATCTTTTGTCCCAAATTGTATTTACTCCTATATACAAACGGATGCTCGTAATTTAATGTTTTAGTTATAACCTCCGGGTTGTCGAGATGGAGATTGTTATCAATTCGGATCCCGATGGTGCAAGAAGGCATTCGATATGTTTTACCTTCAAAATGAATATCATATTCTGGCAGATATCTAATCGCCGCCAAGGTCCGTTTTTTTCCATTTACCATCTCTTTCATGGCGAAAATAACATGATCTTCCACCAAATTGGCAATATCTTCGATAGGTATGGTATCATAAAGTTTGATCAGAGCTTCCTTATCCCCAATAACATCCTTTATGTATTCATTATATACCGCGAAGATTTCCTTCAAACGTCCCTTAAAATTAATACCTAATGAAGCAAAATAGACCATTCCATTATGAATTAAGGTCTTCTTATCGGAAAGAATATTCAAGATCTTTTTTTGTCCTTCTAAGGGAAGATCCTCACCTAATTCTATTATGTCATCCAAAAACATAATAGGTTGCAGCTGGTAAATCGTATCATTGACAACCATCCCCAAATTATTTCCAGGGGTTAGAATATCTTGAATTTCTTCCTTTAATGTCCTCATTCTAAAACACAATCTTTTACTTATTTCTTGGTTTTATCTATATATAAAGTCTTGAATTATAAACATTAGGAATAATTCCATCCATCAATATTTATAATCATACTTGATTTTTTGGGAAACTATTATTTTCAATCTCATAGGCAGCCCCCATTTTCCAAGATATTTTAATACATTACTAGTAAGTATTTACTCGCCAAAAAAATGATCTATAAAAATGGAATTCAAAAAAAGTTATTCAACAATTCATTCCTAAATGCGTATGTTTTTTCGTTAGTATGAGCATTACAATATAAGTCTGATAAAAAAACAAAAATCACAATACTTACAATCAAAACTTTATCATAAAAATAATCAAACGTGATTCAATAATGTTTCAAATAAAAACAAATACATCGTGGCAAAAGGAAAACACAGACATCCAATTAAGGGATCTAAACCAAGCATTTGATAAATATCCCTTGATCGAAAAGAAATTTTTCAAGGATTTAAAAGAACTGTGCCAAAACAAAGAAGATTATTTTGTAGAATTAGGTCTTCTCCAGGTAAAGAATCAAAAAGGAGAGGAGCTTGAAGCGAACTTTTGGATCTTTTTATGGGCAATCGATAAAGAGGAACGGAATTATCATATCCTTATTGAACGAAACCCAGAACATGAAGGAAGGGGAGCAATTGCGGCTGCTGGACCTGATGATTTTTACGAATTTATGTCAGGAATGAAGCACAAAATGCTTCTTCCCTTCTTAGGAATGATTAATACCCCAGAAAAAATGAAAAAAGTGGGACTTATTGTATCTAAACCAAAATCCCATACAAAAATGAAGAAAGAAAAGAAATGGTGGCATGCTCTATCCAATTTCCAGCAATGGATTGGAAAATTGAAACAAACACCAAATATAGATGGGAAATGGTTCCCTGGAGATTATCCCCGATGTCCAGAATGTAATAACCCGCTGATTGGGGTTCAAGATGAAAAAACAATTAATTTAGGCCATCAAATATGTCCGTTCTGCGGATATAAAAAGACTCGACCGATTGTTCCGAAAAAAAGGGCTGCCTCCTTCTACGATCTGTTTCGGAAAAGATAAAAATTGGTGGGAGTAAAGATGGAAAAACATATTGTATTTCAAGGTGGAAGGGAGGGATATCATACCTATCGAATCCCCTCTATAATCTCTACAAAAAAAGGAAAACTTATCGCATTTGCTGAGGGAAGGAAAAGCAGACATGATGCAGCCCAAAATGATTTAGTCTATAAAATTAGCAATGACAAGGGAAAGACTTGGAGCCCGCTAAAAATTTTAGTCAGTGAGGGAAAGGATTCCTTAAACAATCCCCAACCAGTAATCGAACGAGAGACAGGAATTATCTTTTTGATGTACCAGAGAACCCCTCACCCATATAAAGAGAGGGATGTCACCGAGGGATTTGAAGGGAAAAAAGTTTCCCACACATATCTCATTCAGAGTAAGGATAAAGGAGAAAGCTGGACAAAACCGAGAAAGATAACACAATCCGTAAAGCGACCCGAAAAGGCCACCACAACTGCCGCAGGACCCGGTATTGGAATTCAATTGACCCAGGGTAAATTCAAGGGTCGATTGATAATGCCTTTCAACCAAGGTCCCTGGGGAAAATGGAAAGCATATGCCGTATATAGCGATGATCAAGGAAAAACTTGGCAATATGGGGAGACAGCAGAAGGAAAAGCAAACGAAGTACAAATGGTTGAATTATCCGACGGTAGCGTTATGTTGAATGCTCGTACCTACGGGAGATTCTTTCTATTTTTAACGAAAAATAAGAACAGAGTGATCGGGATAAGTAAGGATGGCGGAAAAACCTGGTCCAAGCTACGAAAGGATAAGACACTGATTGAACCAAACTGCCAAGGGAGTATTATCCGTTATAATTTCCCACATAAGAAAAATAGTAATACAAAGACGGCGGGGAGGATTCTTTTTTGCAACCCTGCCTCTAAAATTAAAAGAAAAAAGGGGACTGTTCGTGTGAGTTATGATGATGGAAAAAATTGGCCAAAATCTAAGGTTTTATGTCCAGGACATTTTGCCTACTCTTGTTTAGTAGTTCTTGATGATGGGACGATCGGGTGCCTATATGAAACCGGCGATAAAAATTCCCATGAACGCTTGGAATTCACTCGTTTTGATATTGATTGGCTGGAATCTTAGAGGCGTTTTTGAGATCGAAGTTCGATTTATTCTTCTTTTTTGGATATTCCGTTCGAAACTTCTTTATTATCGAAATCCTCTTTTTTATCAAAATCTTCATCAATATCCTCTGGGAGTATACCAATACTACCTAATGTTTTGTCTTCCCATTTTTTAACCTCCTCTTCAACATCGGCGTTCCAATCCTCAAAGATGGTTTTGAACTTTTTAAAATAGGGCTTCGAATCTTCCTCGAATTTTTCCAAGTTTTTTTGATAATGCAAAATGAAATTCTTCAAAGCCTCGTTCGTTTCATCGATGAGATCCTTGGTCGATTCATTTATTTTCTCTCTTCTTTCTTCATCTTCCTTAATTCTTTGTTTATTCTGCATTACCATCTTGTCAATGTTCTTTTCTGCCTCGTTAAGCATTTTTGTGATATTCTCTTCGCTTTTTTTGAGCATGGAAATGAAGGAATGTTCCAGAGAATTCAGAACTTTATTTTCCTGTTTTACTTTTTCAAAGTCATTGTAATCATCCGAATCAAATTTTTTTTCGGTAAAATCTTCGTAGTCAAATCCGTCATCACCAAAGTCTCCGAGATCTTCCTCCTCTTGTACATTATTGTCTTGTCCGGGAAGATTAAATTGCCGTAAAAAGATATCAAAATTCTTTTTCGTCTCCTTGTTCATCTTTTCCACAAATTTTGTAAATTTTTTAAACATTTTAATCACTTTTAGATTTAGTCAATACTATTTTAAATAATGATATTGATTTTAATATGAATGAGTTCAATTGTATGCCATTTCATCTTTCTCTATGTATGTCTTATTATGGAATTATTCACAACCACTTAAATATTCATCCCGAATTCTGGTTGCAATGTCCGGATAATTGGAATAAATTGCATCAGGTCTAAATGGAAAAAAAGATTGAAGATCCTCCTTAGTATGCAGATCCCATACGAAAAGACCATATCCATATCTTCTTAGGAGATTTACTTGCTGAGCTTTTAAGGAGCATGCTTGAATATTAAAAGCGGAAATCCCCAAATTTGAAATCTTCCCATCTTTGCGTAGCTGAGATTCGGATATATTTGTTCCCAGATTTGAGGCAACGCTTTGGACTTTGGGATCGGTCTGGCGAATCCTATGAAGAGTGAGAAGATTAGTAGAACATAGAAAAACTCTTTCATAGAGATTATAGGTTTTTATCAAATCGATTATCTTTTTATAAACCCGTAAATCCTGACAATCAAGGCTGAATTTGACCAGTTCCCCTCTGCTTGACTTAGCTTCCAAGTATTTCTCAAAGAATTCATCCAATAAGGGTATTTTCTCTCCGTTGGGGAATGAAAGGGACTGTAATTGATCAGAGGTGAGCTTTCTGATATTAAATGCTTCACTAGTATCACCTTCATCGAGCTTTCGATTAATATCGATGATGTGGGAACTTTCTTTCTTTTTAGGTATAAATTTATCGTGAAAGAGGACAACTTTTCCGTCTTTAAGAAGCCAACAATCACTTTCTAAACCGTCTGCACCAATTTCAATGGCTCGATCGAAAGATCTGTAGGTATTTTCCACCTCTATGCCCGAAGCCCCCCGATGGCCGAATACAATAGGATTATACCCATCCGTATTCTCTGATTCTGATCGCAGCCCCTTATCTTTTCTCATAATTCTCAGCCAAGATTTAACCTTTGATTTTAACCTCTTAACCCTATTTTGATTCACGATGGAAGAATAAACACAATTAATAATGGGGATTATTCCCCAAAAAGTTCTTGGCGTATTTCAAGTGCAAGATCGGGATAATTAGAATAAATCCCAAATGGTTTATACGGGAGATACTTTCTAAGCCTTTCTTCATCGTGTAAATCCCAAATATAATACTTAAAGCCGGCCTTTGTTAGCTTGGGAATGTATTTAGGTTTAAAATCCTCGGCCTTGATATTGAAGATCTCAATCCCATATTTCTGATATTTTGACCAATCCTTCTGAAAAGTTTGAAATGTTAGTGGTCTGATGGAATTTGAGCCCACAAGATGAACTTTAGTACTTATATCCCTAATTTTCTTAAAATAAGTACCCCATTTAGCACACATATAGAGTTGATCTTCGCATGAATATTTTTTTGCTAGCTTTGCTACACTCTCCGTGGTATTCAACTGAAAATCAAAACTGAACTTGAGCAATTTTCCTGAATGTGCCTTTTCTCCACCGTATTTTTGGAAAAAATCTTCCACGGTTGGAACTGTTTCGTTTTCATCGAGAACCACAGCCTCAAACTCATCGCTATGGATTGAATCCGGTTTAACTTCTTTTATTTCCCCTTCCCTTTCTACTTGAATCATAGAATCATGATATAGATAGGGGATCCCATCAGTCGTTAAATACACGTCAGATTCCAGTCCATCGGCACCCTGTTCGATAGCCAAATCAAACGCCGTTATTGTATTATCCACTTCATAACCGGAAGCGCCTCTATGGGCATAAATCAAGGGGATTCTGTCATTTTGTCCTTTCATATGAGATGAAAAGCCAAAATATAATAAAAATCATATGAGGGAAAAATCTGGAGGCTTTTTTTCTAGAAGGATATTTTTTCTTTTTTTATAATCACTAGAGATTATCCTTTTTAAGCAAAAACAATTCAAAAGTTTGTCTAAAGATTTTATAAAAAAGAAATTTCTAAAAAACTTCAGAGAGACTAAATATTATGACAATCAAGCGAGTAGCGTTCCCTGGGACTCAAAAAGGTGTTGAAAGTAATTTATCATTGCATTTTGGTCATACAGATGCATTTGTCATCTTAGAATATGACAATGAAACAAAAGAACAAAAAGATGTAGAAACCATCAAGAATCCCCCCCATTCTCAAGGAGGTTGTATGATGCCGGTAATGTTGCTTAAGGATGCAAATGTTGACGAGGTAGTATTAGGCGGGATCGGCGGTAGGCCTTTAATGGGCTTTCAGCAAGTAGGAATTGAGACATATAGGGGGATAGAAGGGTCCATTAAAGAAAACTTTGAACAATTTGTACAGAGTGGCTTGCCCAAACTTACTATGCCATCTTGTAATTCACACAAACATTGAAACTCAGATTAGATATTATAAGACTTCCCAATGAAATACTTTTTTGTTCGTTTTTGTAAAAAAACCTTTAAATATGCGGAATTAAATGTATAAATTGAGAGATATGGATATAGAACAGATGCTTAAGAACCCTCAATTAAATCAATTTATATTTTATCCTCGAAAAACTCCCAAACCCGAGAATAAGGAAAACAGAAAGAGTATAGAATTGAAAGTTGAAAAAAATTTAACTACCGGCGTAATATTTCACATTAAAGATAAAAACTTCCCCACAATTTTTATGTTTCACGGCAACGGAGAAGTAGCAACGGATTATGATTCAATTGCAACCAGATTTCTAAGTTTTGGGGTGAATTTAGCAGTCTTTGATTATCGAGGATACGGCTTTAGTGAAGGTAGGGCCTCCTATTATCATCTTATAAAAGATAGTCCCATAATGTTTCAAAGAATGCACACATACCTCGAGGACAACGGATTTAGGGGCAAGATAATAGTTTTTGGAAGATCTTTAGGAAGTGCAGCGGCAGCAGAGATCGGGAAGCATAATCCAAATTCTGCTATGGGCTATATTTTTGAAAGCGGATATTCTGATACATTTTCTCTCATGAGAACACTTTTTTCAATTGATCTTCCCGAAATGGATCAAAAGCAAAGAAAAAAATGGTCGAATGCGGAAAAGATTGGGAAGATCAAACGACCTATCTTGGTTATCCACGGCACCTCCGACAATATTATCCCATATCGACAAGGAAAAGAAATATACAAGGCAGCTTTGAACGCGAAGAGAAAAAAAATGATCACTATAAAGAATGCCGGGCACAACAGCATTATGATGTTTGAAGAACAATATTTCCCTCCAATTGAGCAATTTATTGATGAAATACGGGAAGAGAGTAATCTAGAGTAATTTAAAGAGAAAAGTAGAAAAAAGCAACAAAAAAAAGTACATTTTTCACTTATGCCATATTGGATGGTCCTACAGACATAGTGATTGGAATTATTTTTGCCACAAGAGTACCTGCGAAACCGTGAATCATTCCAAAAATAAATAAGTTCCTGTAACGCTTTCCATCAATCCAGGCAAGCGCCCAGAAATAACCCCCTGCCATCGTAAAGATCATCAATGGCCATGAAGGAAAATGAATCACCCCAAAACACAATGAGCTGAGAAAAGCGATAACATACTTATTCTTGAGAGATTTCGCTAAAAGCGTGCACCAATATCCTAAGAAGAGCCATTCTTGAACCAAGCCCCAATAGATATATCCTGCCCAATTCCCCATAAATCCTGCAAAGCTGGCTTTTTTCCAATCCACTATGGCAGTTGAATCAAAAATAAACCATAATCGTTCTCCGTACGGCACAGAAGACATTTGATCATCTTGATGGGAAAGAACATAATCTTGTAAACCAGGAGAGGCGAGAATTCCATACACGGAGAGAATCACTACAACGGCAATTACGCTCACAAAAAGGAACTGATAAGAGGCAGTCTTCAGGTTATCAAATCTGATAAGCATTCCAATAAATACATATTTCAACAAGAACCAAACCACAAAGAGGAGAATGAAAAACACTACTACGAATAACGCAGTTTTTCCATTGGTCATGGTTGATTGATACATATATGCAGTCGTCTCCCAGTTTCCTCCAACCGACCAGCTACCATCTCCATGAAAATCTAGGCCAAAACCCCAAGTAACCCAAATGCCCATAAAAGCAACTATGGCGGGTATCAAAATGAGGAGAGTCTTCTTGATTTTATCGAGATGGCCAGTATCTTCCCAAGAACCTGCCAAATAGGTACAATAAATCAACATTAAAATACCAACTAATTGATAGGCCCACACCACCGCGGTTATTGCGGTATGAAACCGAGTTTGTTCATCCTCCACCCCCAAAGCCTCTGCAAGGTCCATTGCATAATCAAGATCATCCATCAGCACCAATACAAGAGAGAGCATAACAAAAAGGGTCATGAAGTTTACGAGTTTTTTCCGTTTTCTCTTCTTTAAATTGATCTCCCAATGTTTTTTTAAAGAACCAAAACCGCGCTCTTCAAACCAGGCAGTCCAATAATTTTGTTCATAATCCAGACCAAGATATCCTTTTCGGTATGTGTAGCCTTTTTCCAACCAATAATGAAAGAAGGGACTGAATAAAATCCCCCACACACCAACAACCCCAATAAGGATATAAGAAGTTTGTACGAGTTTATCATTATCCTTTACAATCCCTACCCACCAAATCGCCCACATAAAGGTAAAAACTAAGGCAAGAGAGAGAATAAATTCAATCAAGTTTATTTTTCTGAGCTTTGCGATCTTTTTCTTTTCTTCCTCATTTTCTGGTTCTTTATAGATTCTTTGAAGGGATTCCTCTACAGCAAAAATGGATTTTACCCATTTCCCCAGACTTTTCCATAAAATCCCCAATTCATCCCTAAAGGAGGGATTCTCTATACTTGTTTCATTACTTGTAATTTCTTCAGTCATAACAATCCTTATATAAATATTTGTGATATTTGATTAAAAAATCGCCGAATTTCTGTATTTTGTGAAAACTTTAAAATTTCAAAGAACAAATAAATAATAATATTAACAATAATAATCAAGAAATCAGAGTATGAGTGGGTATATAGACCCACAATGAGAAATATGTTTAGATTAACAAAAATAAAGTGAATTAACATGTCAAAGTATGTATCAGCGTTAGATGTAGGAACTACGGGAACTCGATGTATAATTTTTGATCTTAAGGGAAATCCAATTTGTCGTTCTTACACAGAATGGGACTCTTATTATCCCAAGCCGGGTTGGGTGGAACAAGATGCCGAAGAATGGTGGGATGCAGTAAGAATGACCATCCGAAATTCCATGAAAGAAGCACAAAGAAAACATGACATTGAAAGAGAAGATATCATAAGTGTCGCCATAACAAACCAGCGAGAAACGATTGTTCCAGTGGATAAAGAAGGAAACCCCCTACATAATGCAATAGTATGGCAAGATAGGAGAACCACTGATGAGTGCGATTATATAGAAAAAATAGTAGGTTCGGATAAGATTTACCAAAAAACTGGACTCACCATTGATCCCTATTTTTCGGGTTCGAAAATCCTTTGGTTTAAGAATGAGAAGCCTAAAATTTATCAAAAAACCCACAAATTTCTTTTAGTTCATGACTATATTCTCCACAAGTTGACGGGAAAATACTGCACAGATTATTCAAATGCTTCACGGACCATGTTATTTAATATAAACGATCTTAATTGGTCAGACAGTATTGCAACAGAATTGGAATTGGATTTGGACAAGATGCCCGAAGCTATGGAATCTGGGAAAGAAGTGGGCAACATTATTTCTTCAGATATTGGCTTTTCTACCAAAACAAAGGTGATCACAGGAGGAGGTGACCAGCAATGTGCCGCATTAGGGGTTGGTGTTGTAAAACCAGGTAGAATGAAATGTACGACCGGAACAGGTTCATTTATTTTGGGCTATTTAGATGAACCCACTTTTGATCCAGAGAAAAAAGTCTTATGCTCCTGCCATGCAGTACCCGGGAAATGGGTGCAGGAAGCAAGTATATTTACCACTGGTGCGGTTTTACGATGGGCCAGAGATAAACTGGGTATTGGAGAAAAAGTGGAGGCATTATTGAAAGAGAGTCGTTCAGAATCATGTGATCCCTATGATTTAATGACCGAAAGAGCCAGCAAAGCAAAGGTTGGATCTAATGGTTTACTAACAATGCCACATTTCATTGGTGCAGGGGCTCCACATTGGAATCCACACGCCAGAGGAGTTATTTTTGGTTTGGAACTGGGAACTAAAACTGGGGAGATCTACCGATCAATTCTTGAAGGGGTGGCCATGGAGGTCAAAAAGAATGTATTAACCTTCAAAAATCTCGGAATGGAACCAAAAGAAATGAGAGTTACTGGTGGTGGTTCTAGAAGCGAACTATGGAACCAGATTATGGCAGATGTTCTTAATATTCAATGCGGACGGGGAGAGTTAGAAGAATCCACAGCTGTCGGCGCGGCGATCTTAGCAACATATGGTGCAGGGGAATTTTCCGATATATCAAATGCTGCCGATGAGATGGCCAATATTACCCATAAATGGACTCCTCAACAGGAAAATGTAGAAATTTATAATCGCCTATTTAAACTAAATGAAAAACTCTACGATACCCTTAATGAAGCAAATATCTATGACGATCTTATTAAGTTTCAGAAATAAGGGAGTATGAATACTTTTTTTTCCTTTTAGGATTATTTTTTAGGATTTAGAGGGGCTTTATTTCATAATCACCCTAGCCAAAAACAACGACAATACTTTTAGGATCTAAAAACAAAGTATAAATAAGCGTTTGGAGGTAATATAATGTCTGAAGAAAAATTGGATAAGATTTTACGGCTATTAAATCAATTAAACGGAAAAGTCGACGATTTAATGAATAGAGTACTGAATCTTGAACAAGGATCGGGATCTGCATCCCCTGAAAGCAGTGCACCAAGCGGAGAAAAAGAATCCGTTAAACCATCCGATGTTGCATGGGAACAAGAGCAAGAAGAAAAGGATGTAACCGAACCAACCGGGCGACTTAAATGCCCAAAATGTGGTGCGGTAGGGGATGATGTTGGAAAGAAGAAGGATAAAAGTAAGGTTCTTAATTACATATCTGGAGTTCCGCAATACGCAACCAAATATTATTGTAAAAAATGCACTCACGAATGGACCCAATAGAAGAATCTTAAAGTAAATTGTTCAATCTAATTAATTATGTTTCCTTTTTTCTTTTTGTGTTTATTATTAAGAAATTCTGCCTTGATCTGGATTGTTTGTTTTTCATCTTCCTTAATATCCAAAATTACATAATTATGATTGAATTTCCAATCTCCAGGGTTTATTAAAACGGTCTGGCCGATATAGTCAATGCCCTTTGATTCATGAATATGTCCAGAAAGACATAGATTCGGGCGATGTTTCTCAATTAGTTTCCTCAAGGATCTCGACCCTACATGTTGATTCTGATGGGTTTTATCAATAAGAGTATCAAAGGGTGCATCATGGACCAAGAAAATGGAGAAAAAATCATCCATTGATTGATTTCTCCCAAAATGCTTAATAACTTTTTCAAATGTGTCATAATAATCTCGTTCTGAGAAGGCAAATTTATTGTATAATCCCTTGATTGCTCCTCCAAATCCAAAAATTGCAATTGGCTTGTTAAACCCATTTTTATCAATCAAGATCCATTTCTTATGCATTTGGATAAAGTTTTCTTTCCAAAATGGAAGATTTCTTGCAATTTTTGGATGATCATGATTGCCAGGTACAAAAAACACTTTCTTCGAAAACGGAAATACACTCCCTAAATTGGAGAATATTTTCTGAATTCTCTTTTCATTTGGTGAGCCAGTCGTGATATCCCCTGCAATAAAGCAAAAAGACACATCCTTAAAGGCCTTATGAGGTATATTCACCCTCTTCCCCTCAATATCTGAAATTAAAAAGATCTTCATTATCAAAAAATATCAATTCTTTTCCTAAAAAGATTACACCTAAAAAAAATGGAATATTGTTTTCAGGATTTATTCTTCCTCATCTTTTTCCATGTAATCTCTTATATTGCCAACAACCTTATCGAATTGTTTTGAAGATTTGGAGTCCGGTTCCTTAATAATAAAGGGTACCCCAGCATCTCCTTGTTCTCGGACACCCAATTCAATGGGAATCTCACCAAGGAACGGTACATTAAACTTTTCTGCAGCTTTTTTTCCCCCGTCAGCACCAAAGACATCATATCGGGTTTCCTCACCACAATTTGGACATTTTGCAGTAAAACCCGCCATATTTTCCACAATACCCACAACTGGTTTCTGCATCTTTCGTGCCATGTTTATAGTCTTTCGAGCATCCAGCAGAGCGACTTCTTGTGGCGTGGTTACTATCACTACACCGCTATTCTCCCCGGTTAATTGAAGAATATCCAAAGTTTCATCTGAAGTACCCGGAGGCAAATCTGCAACAAGATAATCTAATTCACCCCAGTCACATTCCGCGATAAATTGGCGAATAGCCCTCATTTTTAATGGCCCCCTCCAGATAACGGGAGTATCTTCGGTTTCTAAAAGAAACGCCATACTCATTACCTCAACGGGATGGCTTAAAAGATTCAGTTTTACAGGCATAAATCGGTTCTTTCCGGGAATCGCATTAGGCCTCTTTCCGCTTAAGCCAAGCATTTTTGGAACGTTTGGTCCCGTTATATCAACGTCCAATACACCAACCCGTAGGTTTTTCTTGGCGAGAGCCATAGCTAAGTTTACCGCAACGGTTGTTTTTCCAACCCCGCCCTTCCCCGAACATACAATAATTTTGTGTTTAATTGAGGACATAGTTTTATTGATTTGATCTTGTTCCTTTTTCATCTTTGCCCGTCTATCGTTTCCTAAGGCATTTTTAACTTCATCATCTGTTACATCAACCTTTTTTTCAGGTTTTTTAGACATGTTTTAAATAATCACACAGAATATAAAATCTTTTTTAGCAAGGCTATATTTCTCTTTAATTAGATTTTTAAGGACTTTATTTGGATTCCTAGTGAGCCTTATCATTGAGGGGAATACAATTATGGCAGCCGAGACTTTATCTATTATCTTGTCATCTATATTTTTCATATCTGTAATGGTGATCTTCACCCAAGAAAATTTGGATTATGTGGCATATTCCCTTTTATTGGCTCTAATTTCTTGTATAACGGTTTATTATATATTCGGAACGGGGTTAGATACTTTTTTAGAAACGATTGAATATGATGCGATTATATTTATTGTATCCATGCAAATAATATTGGGGATTGCAGAAAAGCACAACATCTTCCAGTGGATTGCGTTAAAAGCAATTCATTTCACTAAGGGGGATCACAAAAAATTCTTTTTTCTTATTTGTTTTATGGCTTCATTCTCTTCCTCTTTGGTTTCAGACATCACAGTGGGAATTATTTTCGTGCCTTTAGTCATTAGAGCCTGTAAAATCTTAAAGATTGATTCTACCCCCTATTTATTTGGCTTAAGCTTTACTATTAATGTGGGTTCTCTCTACACCCCATTTAGTTCTTCAGAGAATATTTTGATTAGTAGCGCTTTTGATTTAGATCTTTTTTGGTTTTTGGAACACTTTACCCTTCTTTACTTCCCTCTCGTCTTTATTACACTCTTTGTACTGAAGAAAAAGTTCTTGGATAAGGTCGCCCCGCCCGATGAGATGCAAAAGAAAATATTATTGGATATTATGCATCCCGAATTGGTATTAATCGATAAGAAAAAATTTAAGATCAATTCCTATGCATTGATTGGTGTTTTGGTGGGATTTATTATAATTCCAGAGGCATATATTGTTGCTATGGCGGGAGCGCTGATTATATCCCTCCTTAATAAAACAGAATTCGCCGAAAGTTTAAGAAAAATTGATTGGAAAGTAATAAGCTTTCTTATTTCCATGTTTTTGCTTATAGGTACTATGGAAATTAATGGAACTTTTGATATAATTGGAAATGGAGTTCAATCAATCCTACCAAATAACATCTTACTTGCTTCTTTTGTGGTTTTATTTCTTATAAGTGTACTATCAGGGTTTCTCGCACAAGTTCCGACCGCTATAGTATTTATTACCCTCTTGGAAGGAATATATGGAGGAAATACTCCACCAATTATTATAATGGCTTTTATTTTAGGTATAAATATTGGATCCAATTTCTTGCCTCAAGGTGCGGCTTGCGATTTAATCACCTTGAATTTGGCCAAGAAGAATGGAGTCACTGGATTCAATTACAAGTCTTTATTGGTAAATGGTTCAAAGATGACCCTCTTCCATATTTTTAACAGCATAGTATATCTCACACTCTATGCAT
>CAZEPC010000008.1:0-31703 GCA_964513765.1 uncultured archaeon | reverse complement strand
TTGAAGGGAATCCACAAAATGTTAAAGATGTGTTGAAAAAGGTGGAACAAGAGGCTATTTGGATGAAAATATTGGGTTCTTATCCTAAAAACCAATATGTACGCGAATAGATTAAATATTCCTACCCTTTTACATCAATTTATTAGTTATTATTTTTAATCAAAATTTTTTATATCCATTCAAAATAACCCCCACTTTGATTAATATACTCAAAGTGCGGGGAAAACCAAGCTCTAAAGTGTACGTAAAATCTATATGTTTTATTAAGTTCAAACTCATCATATATTGAGGAATACCTTTGAATAAAGGTAAAATTTGCATAGTAAAGATGCTTTCCATCGGTACTATTTAATTTCCAATATCTAAAATTAGTGAAGTAATTTTCATGGGTTTTATTTTCCATTATTGAAATTCGGAAAAATCTATCATTTTCACTGATATCTTCTTTTTCTATTTTCTTTTCAAGTGCTATAAAAACATATAGTTCTTTGTAAAAAGCAGAGTCTTGTTCTTTTGGTAAGCTGAAATAGTTAGTTTGGATATTCTTTTTATAGTTAAAATAAATACCCAGATTCGCACCTAAAATAATAAGAAGTATAGTGGTTACAATAAGTATTTGTTTTTTCTTTCCATGGTTTTTCCCGTTTTTTGGGCTTTTTTTTACATCTCTTTGTGATTCTTTCAAATTTTCTTCAGCCTTTCTGCTTCTAATATTAATTAATCAAAATATGATTAATTATTTTTTTATGTGATTTTTCACTTCCCTATATATCCAAAAAGGAGTTAAAAAAATGGTAAAGAAAATTTCTTTAAAATCGGAATACTTCCCAGTCCTCAAAACATTACAAGAGGTTGGAAGACCAATTGAAGCCCAAGATTTGTGCGATAAATTGGGTTGGTCTTATGAAAAGGTTATGTCCCAAGCAGTATATAATTTAGCCCAAAAAGGTTTGGCAGAATATACGGAGGATGAAGTGACCTTATTAAAACCTACTGAGGAAATGAGAGGCTATATTGAGAATGGTCTTCCAGAGAGACAAATTTATGAGCTCTTTAGGAGGGATGATCGCAGAGAAGTTAAATTGAATGATTTTCAGAAAGAAGTAGAGAAAGAATTGGGATTCAATAAGAAATTTTTCTTTATCGGATTTGGAAAGATGAAAAAGAATAGGTGGGTACTCACCTCTAAAGCAACTGGAGGTCAACCTTCAATATTCATTAATCCTTCCAATGAGGACGCATCCCCTACTGAAGAAGAAGATTTACTTGTGTTTCTGAAGGATTATGAACAAGATGAGGAAAAGGAAAAATATAGGGGTCTCAATGGAATAATTGCATCCGAAATCCCAGATAAGTTTGATAAAGTAATTGATACTCTCTATAAAAGAAAATTGTTTAATAAAGAGAAAATGACCCTTAGAATTGTGAAGCTTACCGAAAAAGGGAAAAATATAGAGGAAAAAGATCTAAACCTCATTGAAAAGGAAATAAAATTAATCAATTCACAAATGTTAAAGGATGGCAGTTGGAAGGAAAAACTTAACAACTTAAAATCATATGATATTGAAAAACAGGCGCCAATTATTTCGGCGGGAAAATATCATCCAATAACAATAATTATAAACGAAATTAGAGAAATATTTCACTCGATGGGATTTCAAGAAATTAGAAGTCCCATTATAGAAACAGCATTCTTTAATTTTGATTCGCTTTACCAACCTCAAGACCACCCGGCAAGGGAACTACATGATACATTTTATTTGAATAATCCAATAACAGGTAAATTGCCTAACAAAAAATATGTGAATGCCGTGAAGGAAACCCATGAAAATGGCTGGAAAACCGGTTCAACGGGGTGGAAGTACGATTGGTCCCCAGAAATTGCCAAGAAATGTCTTTTGAGAACCCATACTACTGCGGCTACTGTCCGACAGTTGAAAGATTTGGCAAAAGATACCAGCCAATTACCCAAAAAAGTATTCTGTATTGATCGGGTATTCCGGAATGAGAAAGTGGATAAAACACATTTAGCTGAATTTCAACAAATTGAAGGGATTGTAATTGGTAAAAATGTTACATTATGCGACTTAATCGGCCAATTAGTGGAGTTCTACAAGAAAATGGGCTTTAAAAAAGTAGTAACACGCCCTGGGTTCTTTCCCTATACAGAGCCATCAATGGAAATATCGGTATATTCCGAGGAATTAGGTGCTTGGCTCGAAATGGGTGGAAGTGGGGTGTTTAGACCTGAGGTAACATATCCTTGGGGAATCCGAGAACCCGTAAGAGTTCTTGCGTGGGGGATGGGTCTAGAACGGTTGGCTATGCTTAAACTCAAAAGAAATGATATACGCGATTTGTACCAGAGTCCTATACCCTGGTTAAGGGAGGTATCTTACTAAAATGCCATCAATTGAATTAGAAATCCAACAGTTGGAAGAAGCAGTAGGAAAAGAATTGGATCTTAAAGAATTGGAATATGATCTTCAATGGATTAGTTTGGATATTGACGATATTAACAAAGAAGAAGAAACCATTAAGGTAGAATTTAATCCCAATCGCCCAGATTTTTCCAGTCCCGAGGGAATTGCACGGGCATTAAAAGGATATTATGATTTGGAAAAAGGGTTGCCAAAATTTGAGGTGAAAGAAGGGGAGCAAATTATGAATGTAAGTCCCAAGGTAAGGGAAGTGAGACCCTTTGTAGCCTGCGGAAGAATCATCTTTGATGAACCGCTCACGGAACGTCAAGTGGTCACCTTGATGCATATGCAGGAGATTCTCCATTGGGCATTGGGAAGAGATAGAAGGAAAGTCGCAATTGGTATTCACGATTGGGAAGCGGTGAAAGGCCCTTACAAATATACCACAGTAAAACCCGAGGAAATCAAATTTAGGCCATTACATTTAGAAGCCTATGAACTTACACCACAAGAGATTCTCGAAGAACACCCCATGGGTATTCAATATGCTCATTTAGTAGAGGATTTTGATGAATATCCCATGATCTTTGATGCGGAGGATAAGGTAGTCTCATTTCCTCCCATTATCAATGGTGTCTATACAACCGTGACTCCAAAAAAGACCAGGATCCTCCTATTAGACTTGACCGGAACCGACAAAAGCGCAGTAGACTATGCCACCAATATTTTGGCAACCACATTTGCAGATATGGGGGGTACAATTGAGACGGCTAAAGTCATATATGAAGATAAACCCGAGGAAGAGGTTTTGTATCCTAGACTTAAAACCCAAGAATGGGATGTTCATGTGGATTATATTAACTCTTACATTGGATTGGATTTGGATCTCGATGAAATGATTGAATGCTTTGAAAAAGTTAGAATGCAAGCCGAAAAAACGGATGATGATAATATCCTAAAAGTTACCGTACCCCCATACAGGGTTGATATTATGCATGAGGTTGATTTTACCGAGGAAGTTGCAATCGGCTATGGATATCAGAACCTTCCTATTTCCATAAAAGCGGGGGGAGTTGGTGCCTACAATCCATATGTGGATTTTGGAGAGAAAAGCAGAAAAATCATACTTGGGGCAAAGGCATTGGAAATGGTTAATCTCATCCTTTGTGCGAGATCTGATATCGAAAAGCTGAATTTGGAAGTAAAGGATGAAAACAGCGTGATTATTGCGAACCCGGTTTCAAAGGAATATAATACCACCCGCAAATGGATCCTTGCAGGATTAATGAGAAATTTGCAAGAAAATCGTTCCGCGGAGAAGCCCTTTAGATTATTTGAAGTGGGAGATGTCGTGGTGATCGATAAGTCAAGAGACACGGGGGCAAGGAGAGAACTTCATTTGGCATGTGTAGTACATGGAGAATCCAGTGATTATACCGAAATTAAATCAATATTAGACCATTATTTCCGCACATTGGGCCTTTTAGATAGTATTGAAATCTCTGCGGTAGAACATAATACTTTTGTTCCCGGAAGAACTGGAGAGATTCATTTCAATGGGGATTCAATTGGTTATATCGGGGAAATTCATCCGAAAGTGGTGTTGAACTTTGGTTTGGAATATCCCACCGCGGCCTTTGAGATTAACTTAAATCCTCTCATCAAGAATGAATAACTTATAAATATATTTTTATCTAATTTTAAGGCCCTTTAGAATTAAATTTCATAATTCTTTTTTCTTTTCTTCCAATCTTGGTTGCTCTAAAACTTTTGTTTAATTCAAGGATCGAAATTAATTTTGAAAATAGATTTATGATGGCTTTAAGGAAAGGAGAAAGAAAAAATAAAAAATAAAAAGAGAAGATATCTCTAATGAATTCTTTTATGCTATTTCTAAGAGTGCTTTGATGAAAGAAATAAGTTCTTTGTTTCCTTTCTCTGCCAATCCGAGTAACTGGTTTAATTCTTCTCTTGTAAAATTAGTTCCCTCCCCAGTTCCCTGAATCTCCACAAATTTGTTGTCCTCATCCATAACTACATTCATATCAACAGAAGCTTTCGAATCTTCCTTATAATAGAGGTCTAACATGGGTTCTCCATCAATAATACCGACCGAAATCGCCGAAATAATCTTGAAAGGTGGCATTTTTGGAATTATGTGGTTTTTAACTGCATGTTTTAAAGCATCATATACTGCTACAAATGCTCCGGTTATGGATGCACATCGAGTACCTCCGTCTGCTTGAATTACGTCGCAGTCAATCCAGATTGTTATTTCACCAATTAAATCCGCATTAAATGCACCTCGGATGGCTCTCCCAATTAATCTTTGGATTTCTTTAGTTCTTCCAGAAACCCCACTTCTTGTCCGGTCTCTCCTTCTCCGATTACTGGTGGCTCTTGGCAGCATTTCGTATTTTGCGGTGATCCAACCCTTTCCGGTATCTTCTAAAAAGTGTGGAACCCCATTTTGCACAGATGCGGTCACAATAACTTTTGTGTCTCCCTGTTCAATTAATACTGAACCTTCTGGCCATTTCAAATAATCTCGAGTAATTACCGTTGGTCTGATTTCATCAAATGTACGACCATCATCACGTTGTTTATCGCTCATTGTAATTTTTCCATAGAATTTGGTATGTTTTAAAAACCGAACAAAGTTCAAAAAATTTTGCTTTTAAATGCTGTCCTTATTTTCTACAAAAAATTGCTTTTTTAAGGTTTTTTCCCTTCTTAAGATATGGAAAAAAAGAAAAAAACATCAGATTTGGAAGAAGAAATGGAGAGGGCTCGCTCTTGTAGGGATTTAAACAAAAAGATCAAAGTTGCCAGAAATTTTACTAGAAAAACAGAAAATGGTAAAAAGAAAGAGATCGGGAAAGATATAGCCTATAAGCTGGAAATGAAAAAAAGAGAAGATTGCTAAACTGCCTGTAAACTATCCTTTTTGTTTTCTTCCATCCCTCTTTGATTTAGCCCATTTTTTTAGAGCTACAATCAAAAGAGCACAAAAAATCAATATAGAGAGGGCGGTAAGAAAGAGATTGCTAAAAGCAATATCATAATTTATGGCTTTTGCTGTGATGAAGGAACCTACTAAACTTCCTACAAGGCCGAATGCTTGTTTTGAGGAGCTTAATACGGTCATTGCGAATGATTTTTGCCTTGGCATGATTTGATTCAAGGCATTGGTGATTGCTGGCCAAGTTAGCCCAAAGGGATTGAATAAAAGCAGAATAAATTCAAGCCAAATGAGTGTTTCATCCATAATGAAGTAATAAATCGATAAACGGATGATATAAAAAACTACAGAAAGCAAGATCACGAAATTATGGCCTTTTTTCTTATTTATTTTAGCCGAGAGAAAGAATAATGGAAGTTCCATAATTGCCCACACAAAGGGTCTCCAGCCGATAAATCTGAGATCTGCACCTAAATCCTTGAAATATATATCAATAACTCCAGTACCAATACTTGTGGCGAATACGAATAACACTTGGGGGATCAATATAACTAAAAAGACTTTATTGGAAAAAATATTCCAGATGGTTTTAACTTCTTCTTTTTCCTCGTTTTTATATGAGTGGTTTCTATTGGCTAGACTGTTGATCTGACTTATGTGGTGTTCCTTAAGACCATTCCGTTCTAAATGGGAATAATCTCGAAGATAAAATGTTAAAATCGCACTAAATATTAAATAGAGCACTCCGGATATAATGAACATAAATTTATAGCCCAAATATCCATTTACTGGATCCAATCCCGCACTAATGTTGATATAATGGATTGAATACCCCACAATGGGTGCAAAAACTGCAAAACCAAGAGATCCGAACGCCCGATAAGAGGCAAACTCTTTTGATCTATTGTATTCCCCTTTATCTTGGTTTGGGTTTTTTGAGAGATCAATAAAATCATAGACTATAATAACTCTGGTTGATTCTGAGGAAATAAGATTCCAAAGAAAGATAAAAAACACAAACATCCCGAACGAAGGAAATGTGGCCACCAAAATCATGGCAACGGACTGGCAAAGAATGGCGACAAGCAAGAAAGGATATCTTTTATTAAACTTATCAGAAAAATAAGAATTGAGGTTTTGGAATATCAATGAAAAAAACAAACCGAGCACATTGAGAAGGTAAAGCTGGCTCAGCGAAACTCCGTTCGCCGAAAACCAAAGGTTTCTGTAAATAAAACCCGTCATTCCGAACGCATAATCAAAAAGGGTAAGGATTTTAAATCCCTTTAGCCTCTTATTCCAATATTTATGTCCCTTTGTTCTTTCTCCCCTTATTTTTTTTCCCTTTGTTTCTTCTCCTTTGTTTCTGATTTTTTTGGGCAATTCCTGAGAATCTTGCGGTTTAAACAAAATCAACCTCTCCAAATCATTCAGATTCTTTAAGATATCCACGAATAGAGGTAGAAGAATATCTCTCCCCTTGATCATCCATAACCATTGGAATAATCGTTAAGAATAATGGATTCAATCCCCGTTCAATTCTTCTCCGATTTATCTCAAGGGCGACTTTGTAAGTTTCCATACTGCTTATATGGGCTTCTAGGTCTGGATCGGTGATCGCGGGACCAAACGGGTCTTTCAGCGGGATTATTGTATAATATTTTTTAAGTATTTTGAGTTCTTCCTCGATATATTTGATAAGATTCTTCTCCCGGACATTGTATGGTTGAATAAGATGGAAAAATTCCTTATCTCTAAGGAGTTCTTTTGTGGTCATCGCGATTGCAACTTTTTTCCCTAATTTAAATGCGGTTTGTAATAGTACTCGATGTCCGTTGTGTAAATGATCAAATGTCCCCCCTAACCCAACAAACTTGTATGGAAAATCCTTACGCCTAAAGTTATCCAAATCATATTTGAAATCCAATTTGATCTCCCCTAATAACAAGCTAAATTTTCCATAACATAAAAAAGGAATTAAATGTATAAATAAAATAGATAAAATGGCCAGTTTCGCAAATGTTACTGATACTCTTATCCTTATATTTTTCATATTTCTCCTTTTAAGCTTCCTTTTTGGGCAAAATTGGAGGGGTTGGTACGCGGGAAGGCAGATAAGAAAATCATTAAGGAGGATTAAAAGGTGGAAAGATTATGGGATCGGGATAATCAAAAAAGAAATGGATCCCATCCTTCCCTCCTCCATTTCCGAATTAGAAGTGGATGATTTCATCGAAAAAATGATAGAGTTTTTTGTTGTCTCACCCACACAACTGGATCCTCCTATGTTCGGTAAATTAAGATATCTTATTTCCCAAAAAGACAAGCGCTATAAGCAATTAATCAAAGATTTCTTACCCGTAATAAGTGCCGAAAAACTGGCCACTATCTCTTCATTGATTAGAGTGACCTCCTCTCTTAACGATATTCTTAAAGATATTCGACATAATCTTATTTTGGGGAAGAAAATTAAGAGTTCTTTCCATATTCAGCAAACAGCTTCAAAAATTAGTCAAAGTATGAAGCAAGCACAAGCCTACAGGATCGCATTGGATACTTTTCGTAGTGAAACTCCCATCGGAGATTCAATTGGCCCTATAACAATCCGTTCTTTCATTAAAGATCAATCTAAAAATAGCAAAAAGGTATTTTCCCAGTTTAGAGAATGGAAACAAGATTTCATTTCTTATAATATGGATTACAAAGGAAGAAAATGTATTTGTCTAAGGGCTAAAGGTCCAACCAGTAATGTGGGAAATCCCGGAACGGCACTCCAAGGAGTTATAAGGAAATTTGAAAAAAACCAAAAAAATATAGATCTTATAATCACGATTGATGCATACAAAAAATTGGAGGGAGAGCCATCGGGGTTAATTAGTCAAGGGATTGGCGTCTCCGTCGGAGGGGAGGGGAAATATTTTTTGGATAAATACCAGATAGAAACGATTGCTTTGACCCACAAACCAAAAATCCAAATTGAGTCCATCAATTGTAAAGAAAGTCTCTCGGATGCAGTTTCTCCCATGAAAGAACAAATTAATGCTTCTTTACCCGATATTTTAAGGATACTGAAAAAAATAATCCGTTCCCAAACGAAAGAAAATGAACATGTTGCGATTATTGGAGTGGGAAATGCCTTAGGTGTAAGAAATGGCCCTTAAATCTTAATGAGATATACTAAAAGGCAAATAGAAGGATAAAACGGATAAAGCGACAAATAAAATGCAAATGATAGGATAAAAAAAGAAATAAAATCTAGAAAAATAAAAAATCATTAAAAATTAGAATAAAAAGAGAGAACTACCAGCAAATTTAAGCATGGCCTCAATCATTGCGATTATCCAAAAGATGATATTAAATTTTCTATTAAATAGATTATACATCGAATCTCCTATGTCCCAGAGATAGCGATTTTCTTCTTTTTTCCTGGAAATTAAGTCTCCTACAAATTTTCCCATTGGATATAAGAATATTATACCAAAAGCAATCATAATTGAGAATTCTGCACGAAACCTGAGGTTGAACGGACCAGGAAGATAAAACCGCATTAAGCCGATGAAAACTGAAATGAATGTTATTGAATATCCTAAATCAAACTTAGTTGGTTTTATCCAAAATGTCGTAATCAGATATTGAAGTCCAAGAATCAAGGATATTAGCACTGATGGGAGCTGGAATCTCCAATCTGCATACCCATACTGTCCAGAAATCCATATTACTGCCGAATCCACCATTAATATTCCAAAGAAGAAATATAGTGCAAAGAAAAATCTTTTAAAGAATTTTAAAAATGCTTGGCTGAATTTGTTTTTGGGCCATTTAAAATCCTTAGAAAACCAAATATAGGAAATAACAATAAATGTTTGAACCACAAATGCAAAATAGTTCGTCAGATAAGGGGAAATACTAAATGTTCCCATGTTTAATTTTCCCCCTCCGCATATATTGTGTCTTGATCCAATAAGTTTCCATCCAATGTATAGGTTTTAAAAATCAGGCTATTTGCTTTAGCATCAACCTCGGTATAACTCGGTGTCATCGTTAAGAATTCTGTTTGTGGTTGGGGGTTCAAACCTGGATCAAAGGCCCCTCCACCCCCGCCGAGGATGAAATATTTCATATCTTGAATACTCCCCCGCTCATAATGGTGTTCATGACCATGAATCGTGGCGGTTACGTTGTAATCTAAAAATATCTGAGTCATATTCACATCCAAATCGATGTTCAGCCCCAGAAGATTTTCATTACCACTAAAAAAACCTGCTCCAATAATAGGGCTGTGAAACATCACGATTCGAAAAGTGCTATCTTGTGCCTGCTCTAAATCATTGATTATCCAATTAATGTGTTCCTCGGTGAATTCCCAGTCTCTGGCATAGGTAAAACTTAGACAACTAAAGTGCACGTGTCCATAATCAAATGACCAATAAAATTGCTTATTGGTGGTATTTTCGGAATTAATGAAGTACTCGTTGAAATAGGTATTATATCTATCAATTCTATCATGATTTCCCACTACGGGCACGATAGGAATTTGATCTGTATAGGCAGATGCAGAATCAAAAAAATTATCCCATAAATACTTTCTGTTTCCCGCCTCAACTAAATCGCCAACAATTGCAGAAAATCGGAACTCTTTTCCTGAACTGTGCTTTTTCTGTATTTCATTGGCTAATTCTTTATGATGTCCAGGGGCAATAACAGGTTGCTGGCTGTCGGAATACATTGTCCATGAAAATTGTGAAGGTCCGTTAGGGGCGGTCACGAAGGATCTTATTTCCGAATTAAATCCCTCACTCTCCACCTTGTAATAATAGGTGGTGTTTGCAGTTAAACCAGATAAACTTATATGGTGTATTTTGGTGGGGGATGGTTCATAGGCAGTTTCTAGGTCTAAATCCGTAGGATCAAGTCCATATTTTATTTTCCCCATGTTTTCTTCTTCTGTTTCCCAACTAATATATACACTTTCGTTTGGATTAGAAAAAAATGATGTCCATGGCTGTTTCTGGGTTGAATCATTAGTAAGATCATGATACGTGGTTGCAAAATAGATGGGTGCTGGGGAAAGGATGAGGAGAGTAAGAAAAATTTTAGTTATGATATTGGAAATTTTAGTCATTTTTCATTGGGATAAGAAGATGGTTGAAAAAAAATCTTTCTATGATCTTTGTGTAGCTATTTTCAATAACATTCTGGTTCAATCTTCATTGCTTGTAGGCATTTTGTTTGTTTCTAATTTTCCAAGGTCGCTAGATGATTGATCACTTTCCACTTTCCTCCTTTCTTCTATCTGCATATCAGATGGTATACTCTTGGAAGGATCTTGAGGTGTTGAAGCCATTGTCTTTTTCCTCTTAATATTCCTATTTTTTTTCACTTTTTAATCATTCTTGATTTCCTTTTCCATTAAATCTCATTGCCGTCTCAGCTGGGCTTGAATGTAAAATTGGCTTCATTTCAAGTATTGGGTCTTTATTCTGATCAATATTAAGAAAATTGGTATTATTTATTTTATTCTCTTTACTAGTGGTTTCATTATGGCCAAACCCTCCATCTCCACTCTCAATTAATGTGTTTCCAAGCATCATAGTTAAGGAAAAAATAAATCCAAACATTAGCACTTTTTTGGGTTGGCCGATGTTCATAATAAGAAATGAAAAAACTTACCATTTAAGCCTAAAGATAATGTATTATAAAAAAAGAACTAAAAAACTTTTTCTAAAGAAGCTCTCATTCGCCCCTACATTATGGGTTAATATTATTTTTTCTTGTCAAAATACCGAACCAACGTGTAAGCAAGTATTGGAATAATAATAATGGCTGCTATAAGGTAATGTGCTATATTTTCTGTGAAGTAGGTCCAAAATGCGAAAAATTGCTCATCATCTAGCGCTACTTCTTCCCAATAAAAATCAAGCCATCCGACCGCTTGGGGCGGGTAAAAGAAAATCTTTCCCATTCCGAATGCCCAAAACAAGACTAATCCCCACATAATAAAGAAAAATATCCTAAGATATGTGGATTTTGATTTCTTATTTTCTTTAATTTCTTCTCTTTTTTCACCTTCAGGTGTCATTTTTTCTCTTTTCTTCCCGTTCTTTTCTCTCTTCCTGCTCTTTCCCATCTTTCCGTAAAATGAGGTATCGGGGTATTTTTTAATCATACTGGCCAACACTATTATCCCCAATCCAATTAGGGAGATGAGAGATAACATATTGAACCAATTTGAATAAAACCCGTCCGAATAGAAGAGTCCAAAAACCGACCCGTTGATATTGACTCCCCACCTAAGATTTCCAAAATAGGTGGCTCTGCGTTTGTATTCAAAACTCACGGTTTCGTAGCTATTAAGATCTTCCAATAATCTTTCCAGACCTTCTATGCCCCAATTGTCTATAAAGGATCTCAAGCTGAATCCGCTAATCTCCCCAATTTTGCATGCATGGCAGATCTTGACGTCTTGGAGATATTCATTAAGGCTGGTTTCAAAGCCCCGTACATCTGAATTGTATGTATAAAAATAATCGCTGGTAACCCCAATGGACATGCCCGATTTATTTTGCCAATAGCCTTCTGGATACTCATATTCATTTTCCAAATACTTCATATAACGATTAATGTGACTTGCCCATTGATAGGTGAAATATTCATAAGGCTCGTCGTATGGCATAGCTTTCTCCATTCGATATACCATCCAATTAATGGCGGTGGCATTTTCATAATAATTTGGATGAAAAGGATTCATATACACAAGATCTACATCTGAGTCCCCATCATACAAATCACCGATTGAATGCATTGTTTCTACAATAGAGTATTCATACCCACGACTTCTCACATATTCAATGATCTCTGAATGGTATTCGATGACATCTTGGTAATATGTCTCATTTACTTGGGCGATAGATGAAAAGCCCTCAAAGTCCGAAACAAATCCCTGGAAGTATTTGGTTTTATTTTCTTTAAATGCATCAATATAATCCAAATATGCTGAGAGTTCATTAAAATATGCGTCCCGATCATCTTCGGGTTCGGTTGGAATTCCTCGGTATCCATAACAAGGAATCTCAAATTGACTTAACACTTCAATTTCATTTTCATCCAACCACCCATATATTTCTACATTGTTATTTGCCAATAGTTGGAGTGTTTCATTACTCACTCCATTGGATCCTCCCCAAAACTTAATTTTCATCTGATGCCCTTGGGGTCGTGCAAGCGTGATGGTTTTATTTTCAACGGGAAGGGTGAAGAAAATCCCCATTAAAATAACCGTTCCTAGTACTATTGTAGCATTCACTTTCTTTTTATTCTTCTTCTCTGGGGTTAAAATAAAGGATTTTAAATTCCTCAAAAAGTGTGGCCCTTTTCGATGGGTATTGACTGCAATTGGGAGCAGACTTTTTCCCCGTATTTGCCGTAAGATGAAAAGAAAACACAGCGCTTGGGTTAGAAACTCGAAAAAGAAATACAAAGAAGTGAAACCCCGGTCATAGTTGAGCATCGTGTCGAAGTGCATGAATGGACCAAGCAAGAGATCGGAAAATTTCGAAAATTTGTTGAGAAACATAATGAAAAGGAAAAATCTGAGAAATCTCCTCACATACACGCTATCCAAGAAAAATAAGCATGCAATGGGAATTATGAAGAGAAATAATGTGAGGAAAATATAATTTACCCATTCATACCAGGGAAATTGTGCTTGTCTATAGAGGATCGTTGCATTGAAACAAACGATCCCGTTATTGATTGAGGTCGCTAATATTGTCCAAATTAAAATTCCTAAAGAGAATTTTTTGTATAGGGGTGCATTTTCTTTCATTTTTATTAATCCTATTGTTTTTTGACTTATTATTTTCAATCTAATTTAATCTAATGGGAAAAACTCAAAATTGTAATATCGATTGAGGTTGATTTCAATGTTCCAAATTTTTCGATAAATTTATGTTCTAGGCAGATGATAAAAATTGACAAAAAAAATTTCGGGATCCTCTGATATATAAAAAAAAATCTAAATTAGAAATGAATACTGATTTGATTCGTGAGCAACAATTGAGATCTTAAAGAAGGGCTCCAAACCTTTTCAATCATTTTCTAATTCATCTAACTTTTCGATTAATCGAACTGTTGAAGCGGTTATCCATTTTGTGGCCTTTTTTTCTATATTTTCGAGAGTATCATAACAAGTATGATAATTAAATCCTGGGGTAGGATCTTGGGCCGCTAAGCAAATTGTTCTGATTTTGTTGCGCGCATATGCTGCCGAATCAGTTCCTCCTGCGGGATTCTTCATAAGGTCGTGTTTTATGCCGAGTTCGTTCATTGCTTCATCGGCCAAATCCCGCAAGGTTTCGTTATAATTTGTGGTAAGCCATTCATCCCCAACAACTACATGGCAATAATCTTTATCGCCGATCCCATCCAAAATAACAACCCAAGGATTATTTTCTTCCGAAAGAAGATCTTTTTTGTGTTTTTCCACAAATGCAAATGATCCTTTTAACCCTGCCTCCTCGGAGCCAATCGCTAAAAGAACTATCCTGCAGTTTTTAGGTCTTTTATCGGGGTTCTCAAGCCAATATTTCACTAACCACATACTCATTGCAATACCTGCCAAGTCGTCCATCGCACCCGGACTTGCTTTCTCTTTCGTCCAAACCAAATACCTTGAGAGAAAATAATGCCCCGGTATGAAGAGAATTGGGATGTACAATGTCCAATTGCCAGATCCCACAATGATATTATTTTCGTAAAGTAATTTCAATAGGGACACAATGATAAAAAAGAATGCGCTGGCAATTCCGTACATGATTTTATACTGGCTTAATTCGGGTTTCTTCGCAAAAAGTGGGCTATGCCAAGAACTATCTATATGGCCGCTTAGCACAAGAGTGTATTGAACCTTTCCCGATGGCGGTTCCAAGACCGAATACACATTATGGGCGCTTTTTTTGGGAAATAAAAAATCAAACCAACCCGTATATCGAAATATTTGACATACTGCAAAGAAAAGGGTGGTGATCGTCACAATTAAATGAGCAAGTGTATTAATATAATACAAAGGCATAAGAACCAGCAATAAAAAGTAGCCAAGCGCGGGAATAAGTCCAATTGAGGCTTTGGGTGCAAACCTAAATTCTTCTGATTTTGCTTCAACCCCCGTAAGTTTTGTAAACTTTTCCTTAATTAAATTTGCTGCCTTTTTCTCCTCCTTTGAACCGGGTAATCTGGGTCCGACCTTATCAATAATTTCCTCGATGAACTCATATTGATACTCAAGAGACTTATCAAAATCTATATCCAACCCAGAAAGAGATGGTGCTTTAGATTTTTTATTCATAGGGAGAAAAAGAATGCATTGGAAAAAAAGCAACTGCTTCTATTAAGGGGTTTTTCCAAACCTTCGGAAAAATCTTTTAATTTTCCCCACAATTGATTGATCCATCTGAATCTCATTTGCATAATTTACGTCCATATAATCTAATCTGGGAAGGTATTGCTTTAATCTGCCGTGGAAATCTTTATAGCCTGGTTTTTTCTCTCCTAACCATCCAATCTCTGAGATTGCCAATAATCTGGGGAATACTTGAAATTCTAATGTTTCCCGATCTGGTATCCATTCGGTCCAAGCCGGGGCTTCTATGCCCAAAATATGCTTTTTGTCATTTTTCCTCAATCCTGAAAGATATGGGCTAAATGAGTAGGCTTTTTCTAACGATAAACTTTTATATCCATAATTTAGGTATGTGTATCTATTTTTAGAAACCACACAATCCCTTCCGTTTTTTATGTGTTCGATTACTTCTTTTTCATCATGTGCCCAATAATGGCAAATTGCGTTCGGTTCCAATCCTTCATCAAGAATTTCATTCCAACCCATCAATCTTCTCCCTTTTGAGGCGAGATAAGAGGCGATATTATTGGTTACAAAAACTTGCAATTCTTCCTCGTCCTCCAAGTTTTCCTTCTCTATTTTGGCTTGGCAGAATTCGCATTCTTCCCATTGATCCTTTGGGACCTCATCACCGCCGGTATGAATAACTTCCGAGGGAAACAAGACCATCACTTCATCCAGCACATCGTACCAAAAATTAAAGGTTTTCTTTTTCCCAGGGCAATACACATTTTTTTTAATTCCAAATGTTGTGGCAACATCCACCTCATCCCCCGTACAGCCCAATTCAGGGTAAGATGCGATTGCAGCCTGTGAATGGCCCGGAATTTCGATTTCGGGAACAACCTCTATAAACCGTTCTTTAGCAAATTCTACGATTTCTTTAATATCTTCTTGAGTGTAATATCCTCCATGAGATTCACCCCTAAATTTTTTGCTTCTGGTGTGCTTTAATTGGGTGTCTTTCCGTTCCGAACCAATTTCCGTGAGTTTTGGGTATTTCTTAATTTCAATGCGCCATCCTTGATCTTCCGTGAGGTGCCAGTGGAAAACGTTCATTTTAAGGGATGCCATAATCTCCAATAATTTCTTCACGGTTCTTTTGCCATGGAAATGCCGGCAATCATCCAACATGAAACCTCGCCACGAAAAATAGGGAGAATCTTCGATCTGAACATGAGGCAGAAGACAATCAAAATTTTCTATTTCATTTGGGTTGTCTTCCAGAAGCGGGTTTCTCTCAAATCTGGGTGGCAATAATTGCCTAAATGACTGGATACCGTAGAAAAGCCCTTTTAAAGAATTTGAGGTGATAAAAATTCCTTCTTTATTTATTTTGAGGTGGTAGCCCTCCGGTTTCATTTTGAGATCTTCGTCTAATTTAATTTCAATTTTGGGTTTGTTGGTTCGTGCACCCTCAATATTTTTCATACATATAGAGATTCCAAGATTTTTCTTGATGAGATCTTTGAGATATTTTGCAATATATTCACAATCTTTATTGCAGAAAATTGTAAGGTCCGAATCAATCCGTAAATTAAGAAAAACCTTCCCTCTCTTCAAAAATCGCGGTTTTGGAATGATTGGGGGTAATTTCATTTTTTCAGTCATGATAATCAAATTCTCCTGTTTTATAATTGTAAGCACGGGCTGTTTCATACATCGTTTCGATATTTTCTACGGGATGAATTGTAAAAATGTCGGTACATGGGCCAAATGCCAAATTGTGAGAAGGTGCAACATTTTTGATGATGTTTTCGCTTTCTTCTCTTACTTCCTCTGGGCTTCCATATGGAAGCAAGCGGGAGACATCGATGTTTCCATTCCATGCTATTTTATCCCCGTACTTTTGATTCAATTCGATAAGATCCACACCTGCTGCCGGTTCCAAGCATTGGAGCATATCTAATCCCATTTCTATATAGAGGGGGATTAACTCATCTATTTTTCCGTCCGTATGGATCATTGTATGTCCGCCTTTTTTATGAATGTAATCAAATAGCTTCTTATATCTGGGTAGATAATACTTTCGGAAGTACTTTGGGGCCACCATAAGCCTTCCCTTTTGGGCTATATCATCGGTGAAGGCAATCACCATCTCTTCGTCTATGTCAAGCAAGCGCTTGCAGGTTTCCAGATTCACCTCGAATAATTCATCCAAAGTTCCCTCTAAAAGCCCAGTGGGCTTCCTTAATTCGCGGGCAAAGGTAGAATAACCTAAATTCAACCAATTTCCCTCGTGAAAACCCGCAATGATGGGAAAAATATATATTTTGTCTTCTTTTAGCACTTTTTGCTTGTAAAACTTTTCAAAACGGTCAAATTCGGATTGGGGGGGAGGAATTCGGCGAGGGAATTCATTTTTCCAAACATGTAGTGAATTCCACGCTCCATCTTGGTAATAAGAGCGACCATCGCTGGCAACTTTATTGATCCGTCCGTTGGCCGTAATATGATATCCCTCTTCGGTTTTTTTAGATTGCCAACCAAATTCTTTCGTATCCATTCTATACGAGAGTCCGGGATCGGTGGTGGCGTCAATACCCAATGCAATCAAAACCGTCTGATCTTGGGTGAATTGTACCCAATCAAACCTCTCCTCGTAATCCTCGGCGTTTTGATATTTCTCTTCATATTTCCTCACGAATCCCGGTTCCGGCTTAAAAGCGTATGTGGGCAATTGATCGGGCTTCTGATGGTGAATTGCGGATAAAAATCTCTCTCGATGTGTAAGTCCCATTATAAGTATCAATAAAATAAAAGATAAAAAATTATAGGAGGAGATTTTCTTCTAGGAATATAACAAACATTCGCGAATTTCTCAAAATAATTTTATTTAATTACAGGTGAAGAAAATGAAAGGTTCTCAAAATAATTGGCATAAGAAAAATGTACTGTTAGCCGGTGTAGGCGGGGGGATTGGAAAAGAAATTTTAAAACAATTCACGCGTATGGTAAATAACTTAATCTCTGTCAGTCGAACGGAAAGTAAAGAGGATATTTGGGACGAAAAATGGGGTGAAATGCCCAAAAACTATAGCCATTACTCCTATGATCTCACTTCAGAGGAGAATGTGGTTGATTTGTGTAAAGAAGTTAAAGATACCTATGGGCACATAGATGTACTAATAAATACCGTAGGTGGGTCACTCTATTCGCATAAGATTGAAGAATTTCCGTTGGAGCAATTTAAACGGGTTATAGATGTTAATTTAACCTCGGCATTTTTACTCACAAAACATGGTATTAGATTGATGAAAGAAAATAAAGAAGGGGGCCATATCATCCATTTTGTGTCCTCTTCCGCCAAAAAGATTTCCCATAATAAGGCTCCCTATGGATCGGCAAAAGCTGGATTAGCCCATTTCATTCATTATGCCAGTGTTGAAGCTGCCCCATACCAGATTAAAGTAAATGGGATAACTCCCACATACGTATTCACCGAAAGGCATATTGATGGGATCAAAAAAAAGGCAGAAAAACGTAATGTGCCGCTTGAAAAATTAGAGGATGAGATGGTAAGTTCCCAAGTACTTCCATCGAAGTTATTTCCCGTTGATTTGGTTCCCGTGGTTGAGCTCTTAAGTAGTTCCAATGTCATAACGGGACAAATCTACAATGTTACTTTGGGAGAAGTTTTAGATTACTAAAACGCTAATTATGTGTAGTCCTAAAGATGATTAGTATTGAAAAAAAAACATAATGGAATAAGACCTGAAAACAGCACTTTTTAGGATAATAAGGTGGAAGAGAGAATGGAAGAACGGAAGTTTAGGTTTATTATGTCATATCGAACCGTCATTGGGAAAAAAAACTGGTTCGAATTTCGGAATATCGTGAAGGATATCTCCGAAAATACCCAAAAAGATATGAAAATGTCCTCTTCTCCTATTTCTATGGAGGAATGCCTAATCTGTCTTCTCCGATTTCCTAAGAGGAAAATCCGTAAAAGGGCTGAAAAACTCATGGGGGCATATTATCCACAAAGACTGAATGGTAATGGTGCTTTTAGACTTGCAGAAAATGAAAAAGACTTCCAAAGGGATTTTCTAGTTCATACCTTGATTACAAATAGTTCTATCCTTTATTATAAAATCAAAAAAATCATCGAGCACAATTTTGATACATTTCGTTTCAATCTAATTAAAGCTTTAGTCGATATGACTGAAGCGGTTCAAAAAAATGCCCTCCAAATGTTGCAAGACTTAGAACCGGTTAAATTCGGTGGAAAAGATTATTATGAGGTATTAGGCACAGTTTTAGATGAGAAAGAGAAGAATCGACTTTTTTCCATTTTGAAAAAGAGGATCCAAGAAAAAAAGATTATCATGGAGCATTGGACCGCCCGGGAATCTTTTATTCGGTCTGTGGGGGCTCTGAATTACAAACTGGCAGGTGATTTATTAGCCCGTTTTCTAAAGGATTCCAATTCCAATTGCAGATGGACGCTGGCCAGAGTCTTAGGGAATATCCGAACCAACCAATCAATAAGGAATTTGACCACGCTTCTAATGGACGAGGAGAACTCCGTACAAATGACTGCCACAGAGTCCATTAAGAAGCTAATGCCGGGACTTTATGGTAATTTAAGCTCGCTGGATATTCTGCTTAAGATTGGGGAGGATAATCCGATAGAATTATTTAATTTAATGCCAAAAGACATGGTAAATATTCAAGCAAAAAGGACATGGGGGAGATTGGGATATAATTTTGAAATAATTCAATCTGAAAGAGATACACGTCTCTTGGATTTAATTCAAAAATACCACAAACAAGCTACGAGCGGAACAAGTCAAGAGGTAATTAATTCCTTATTTCTCATTTTAAAAACAAAAATGCCTAAAACCCTACGGTTTTTGGATAAAATGGCAGAAAAGGAGGGAGATCCCGTGAAGAAAAAGAAGCATTTGGATTTAATCTACAAGATCGAGCAAGAATATCAGATTGAGAATAAAAAAGGGTTTTCCATTATTCTTTAGGTAATCAACAATTGTTCTCCTCGGTAAGCAAAAGTTAGAACTGCTTTTTATTGAATCTGAGGACTGCAAGGTAAAGCATGGCGGCGGTGGCAACGTATGCAATTATTGGGGTAAATACACTCGGATCAAGCCCCTCGATGAATGTGGCGGGAAGCATTAAAAGTGCCGTTAGCTGGTTCCCCAAATAAATAGATAATATGGCGGAAACTGCCACAGACTTTGCAAAAGTCCCAATTATGATCCCAAAAGAGGATGCAAGAGACATCATTGAGAGAACCACAATAAGGGATTCTAAATCATTCAAGAAAATGACCTGTGAGTAAGTCCCTTGAATAGTATCATACAATACTGAAATTGACATGCTGAATATTGTACCCCCGATTAATAGTACATACACTGCAATATATTTGGAAATGATGAGGTGCCATCGTTTTACGGGTCTAATGAGAAAGAGATCATACACGTGATTCTGGATCTCTGTAGAGATATTGGTTCCCAATAAAACGGATGCGAGCGTTCCGCCAACCGTCCCTAATAAAAGTGCAGTTAAGGTTGATGCTGGAATTCCCTCAGTATCCATTTGAATCGTTCGAAAGAGCAAGCTTAAAAGCGGTAATCCAATAAACAAGGACATCATCACTTTAGTTTTGATAAATCCCCGTATTTCATCCTTTAACAAAATTTTCAGACTCATTATTGATCTCCTCCTTGCGGTTCCTCCTTCTGTGGTTTGGTATTTTTATCCCCTTGGTTCGGCTTTGGTGCGATATAATGTAAATACACATCCTCTAAGCTGGGTTTTTGTATTTTAAAGAGGTGGAGGGGGATTGTATTTTGCACAAAATATGACAGCATCTGATTTATTGCTTGATCAATCTCGAGATCGGACTCAAGTTCAATGAGATATTTATTTTTTGCCATATGGCCTAGCTTTTCGACAAATCCACATGATTTGAGAAAGTCTTCTTGTTGAAGTATATGTCCCTCCTTTAAGTGGATCTCGATTTTGTTTCCTAAATTAAACTCCTTTTGAAGAACTTCGGGTCTCCCTATCCTTTTGATTCTCCCTTTATCGATAATTGCAATCCGATCGGCGATATTCTCCACATCGCTCAAGATATGGGATGAGAAAAAGATAGTAATATCCTTTTTTGCCAATTCTAAGATGATTTGTTTCATCTCGTATCTGCTGGTCGGATCCAATCCTGACATTGGTTCATCGAGGATTAATATCTCAGGTGCGTGAAGTAAAGCTTGGGCTAATCGTAATTTTTGTTTCATTCCTCCCGAAAGATGATTTATTTTCCGGGATGACACATCGAATAAACCGACTTGTTTCAGTATGAATTTAATCCTCACATCAATAACATCGGGATCCATTCCTGAGAGTAGACCGAAAGTTTTCAGGGCATGATATACCGTTCTCCACTCTTGAAATCCCACTTCTTGGGGTAAATACCCGATTTTTTTGGAGAAATCTTTTCGATTTTTCTCTATAGGATTTCCATCAAAGAGAACCTCTCCCCCATAATCACGAATCAACCCCACGATTATCTTAATTGTGGTGGTTTTTCCCGCGCCATTCGGTCCGATGTACCCAATAATTTCTCCTTTATTTATTGAGAACTCCAGCCCTTGAAGCGCTTTTACATCCCCATAATCTTTTTCAATGTTATAAAGTTCAAGGATTGTCCCTTCTTGTTTTGTGCTCATGAATAGTATAATGAAGTAATACGGAAAAAATTTATATTAATTATTTGTTCTATTGAAATAAACAACAGAAACTAATAATATAAAGCCTCTAGGCAAGCAAAATATCCAAATAATAGGTAGGTCCTTGGGCGCCACCCTAAAGATAACCTCGTTGCAAAATCCTTAATGCCCGAAAAAAGAAAGTGCCATTCAGTTATGAAATATCTCTATCAATATTTTGGATGCTCGGGTGCAAAATATGGGGAAATGCATGTTAGCTCATCCGTATTGGGAGACTAATAAAAAGAAACAAGATCTTCCCTGTTTGCTTTAATTTCCTCCTTTTTCAACCTATTTTTCATGCAGAGAAAAAATATTAAACAATATACATTTTATATGAAAAAATCTAATACTATGTAGGTTTAGCAAATTATTTGATTTTTAACCTTTTGAAACTTACAGGTGTCTACATATGAAAGAAACTATAAAATTACTTTTGACGGGGGTTTTCGGCCCTTATGGCATTAAGAATGAATATGCTGAAGGATTAGGGATGCAAATGGAACTATTAAATAACCAAATAACTAGAGAACAAAATATCCACTCCATTCGTCAACATTATTGGACTCTTCCCTTATATTTACTTGCAGAAAATATCAATGTAAAAAGTGTGGTGTTGGATTTTCCATTATGGGATGATTTTGTAAAAGAACTTGAACAAGGATACACTCATGTGGGAATTAATTTTATTGTGCCGAATGTATTGAAGGCAAAAAGAATGGCAGAATATATTCGTGCTCATTATCCGGAAATTGAAATTATATTAGGGGGATACGGTACAATCATTCCAGAATTGAAGTCAATTATGCCCTATGATGCTCTTTGTAAGGGAGAGGGTGTTTCATGGCTCCGGGAATATTTCGGAGAGGATCCGAATGCTCCCATCGTGCATCCTATTATCAAAAACCCCATCATGCAATCGGTTTATGGATTTCGGTCGGTTCCTAATTCTTCCGTCATCATGCCAGGAGTTGGCTGTAAAAATGCATGCGAATTTTGTGTTACATCCCATCATTTTGGAAAGAAATACATCTCCTTACTTCCATCGGGAAAAGATATCTTTAAAGCTTGTGAAAAAATATTTCAAACAACTGGGGCGATGGAGTTTTTTATCATGGATGAAAATTTCTTAAAGCAAGAGAAAAGGCCCCAAGAACTCCTAAAAGAGATGGAAAAACATGGTCGTGCGTTTGTATTTGAGATTTTCTCAAGTGCTGAAGTGGTTCAAGAGCTTGGGGTGGACTTTTTAGTCCGCTTAGGTGTAAAAATGATATGGATTGGTGTTGAATCCAAAAAGTTTGCCCATTCGAAGCTCAAGGATATTCAGTTTAAAGAATTTGTGGCCAAATTGCAAGATCATGGGATAAGTGTAAATACTAGTGCCATCTTATTTTTGGATCATCATACAGAGGAATCAATACAAGAAGATATTGATTGGGTCATCGAAATGGGTGCAGATATGACTCAATTTATGAATTATACTGCTTATCCTACAACCGCTTTGTACCAACGACTCGAAAAGGAGGATAAAATAAAGGATCTACCTTATAAATACCAAGCAGGTCAAGGTGAACTTAATTGGAAACACCCACATATCAATGATCCCCAAAAACATATTGATTACGCACGAAATGCATTTAAGAAAAAATATAAGGAAGGCGGATCTGCCGTTTTAAATATGGCAATTACTGCTGTTGAAGGATATAAAAATGCGAAAAAACAGTACGCACGCAGAATAGAGGATCAAAGGGTATGGAATTCAAAATCTCGAAAATATGAGATCATTGATAAGAAAACAAGAAACGATGGAACGGGATCAGATTTGGATCCATTTTTCAAGTTAAGATTAGATAAGATGAAAGAAATTGCACTTCAAATGCGTCCGGTAATAGATGTCAATAAGGTTTATGCCCCCAACAATAAAAATAGAAAAAAGGCGTTTAAAGCTGAGAAGCTCTATAAGGAAATATTCGGAAAACCCAGTATGAAAGACAAGGTCATGTCTGCTGGTTTATTGGGTATGGCAACGAAAGCTGCTGCTAAACATGCGGTTGCTCTATTGAAAGGACAAGAATCTGTCATTATGCAACCCCCTACTAATAGAATTGAATACAATTTTCAAAATAATGGCATAGAAAAGAATATTGTAGGTGAAACTAGCCATCCAATAGAGGAAAAAGCCAACAAAAAAGAAGTTAAATCAATATCAGAACGAATAAAACAGAGTTTTGGCAATACAATCAATCCTGTAGAATTATTTGGTGAAATGAAGAAAGTTATTCTCGATACGGATAGAAAAATGGATAGAATCTTTCAAAAACTAGGGAATTATCTCTATTATTCATAGATTGAAGTAATGAATGATTTATTATTTTTTATCTTCCTTCAATCTTCTGATCCATGGGCTTGATAAATGTAGAGTAGTACATAACCGCCACCACGGTCAACAAGAAGTTTTTGAGGGCTCTTAATAAATATTGAAAAAGATCGGGATAAAGAATTATGAGCAGAAGGGTCAAAAGATTAATCGCGATAAAAATGAATAGAATCTTCCCGATCTTCTTGATTTCCTCCTTTTTTTCATCTATACGGTTGCTTAATTTCCGTATCTCTGTTTCTATCTTTATACTTACTAACAAGATTAAAGCGACAATGATAATCATGACCGTGGAGAAAATGCTGTCTATTACCTCATTGTAGGTGTAATATGATGAGATAGCTCCCCATCCAAGAATGAAAGTTGCCCAAGTAAAGCCAATCAGACCCTTTCTTAAACTCTGATCTTTTTCCAATCGTTCTGAGAAGAATACATCGAAGCAAATTCCAAAGAAAATTACAATGGCTAAATTGTCCAACGGGATAAAGATTCTTCCGACCACAAACAAAAGGGAACGAACATCGGTTTCCGTGATGATATAATAACTTTCAATCACTCTTCCGACCGTGAGATATAGAGAGGTGTAGAAGAGGTTTGTGCTAAGATAGCTATGGTCCTTGATTTTTTTGATTTTCCACAGCTTGAAACTCACATATAAAAGTCCGATAAAAGCGGTGATATTAAAGATAAGGCTAAATAACATCCCAGGACCCTTGGTATGCCCGGTATTAAAACCGACGGCATCATCATACATCCAGATAACCAATTTTTCCCCGTTAATTTCTGGTAAAGATCGCGGGTAGTCAACAAAGGTTGTGAGGAAAAGTATGAGTATTATAAAGGTTATGATGAGTATATTGAACTTTTTGAAATCATGGGAGATTTTCTTCATATCCTTTAATGGCTCCGTTAAATTTTAAAGTTTATCCCCATTTTTTGGTGCTTTAGATTTGATATTCTCTTTTTTTATGGGATTTTAGTTTTTTAAGTTTCCATGATTCTATTGCCCCTCCTTTCTGAAGGGCCAAGCGGGCAATATGATCCATCAAATCGTCTGTTTTCTCACGGAACCACTCTTTATCTGGATTTTTCGGAATGGGATAATATATGGGCGCCCCAAACCTACCGATAATACCCTTCTTTTTGGGGTGGTATTTTCCATCATCCCCATAGGATATGGGATAAGCCTCATTGGCCCCGATGGACACAATGGGAATGATCGGAATCTTGGGGTCATCAAAAAATTTATTCACTTTATAATACAAACGCATTACCCCGGTATAGCCCTTCATTACTTTATTGGAGGTCATTCCCTCGGGAGGGATGGCTATTGTCTTGTTTTGATATATGTATTCTGCCATCTTTCGAATAATTTGGGGTCCGGTCCCGACTCGGGGAATCATATCGAATGTTTCAAGCAAGAGTTTATCGACGGAATCATTCCGAAACTCCTTTTCGTGGACTACGGCGTAAAATCTTCTGAAATATCTCCCTGTTAGTAAAGCCAAAAGGAGTTGGGCATCCACACCGGAGGAATGGTTCCCGGCTAAAATATAACGCGGTCTATTTCTGGGGGGTAGATATTGGGTATTTATGGCCTTGAGATTATTTCGGATTTTAAAATAAAGATAATACCCAAAACACACCAGGTGGATGAATAACTTGGTGAGACGTAGCTTTTTAAAGGCATATACTGTAGATTTCATGAATACAAGAGACAATGTCCTATAAAAAGCTTGGTTAAATTTGATAATAAGATTTACGAAAAAAGGGGAGATGTAAAAAAGGAGAAATTGATAAAATCTCTCAACAACCAAAATAATGTGCAAAAAAGATGATTATTGGGGGTTGGATTGCTTAGTATTGTTGATTCCAAATTTTCATTTTTTTCTTGTATTTTTTGTATTTGCCCTTGAATCTAAAGGCTTGTACTAAAGACACAATAAATGAAATGATTACGCTAATAAACACAATTACGGTGACAATGTCAAGCCCCAAGATTATGTCCTGAATGATTTCCGCTTCAAGCCCTTGGATTGCAGGAACAGTAAGCAATGCTTCTTTGAAGACATCCACATATTGGAGGAATATCAGGCCCAAGATTGAATGGGTAATGATCAATATACCTTGGAGGTAATAGTGTTTGGCTCCCAGAAGCCCTCTGGAGAGGTTTATGCTTGCTGCCAGCATCGCAAATAATGCTGCCTTCTCCATCCATGCCAGGAATGTGGGGCCGAAGAAATCATGATTGCCCAACATGGTTGAGTACATATAGGCACCCCAGAACAATAATCCGATGATGGAACCGATAATCATTCCGGTTCTTTCCATGGGTTTTTTGGGCTTTTTCTTCTTCCTTTTTTGGTAATCTTACATTTTTCGGGCCTTTTCCCGGTGGCTTTTTCTTTTCTTTTCCATCTTTTCCTGGTATTTTGCTTTCTTTTTTTGGATTTTGTATTGGGTTTTCATCCGTTTTTTCTCCATTTTTGCTTGAATCTTCCGGTTTTTTTTCTGTATCTTACTTTTTTTATCCGCATTTGCCTCTTCCCAATTTTTTTGCAGTTTTTTGGCCCCCTTCTCTATTTTATCGGCAAGCTTATCCACAAATTTGGTTATCTTATGGGAAAGATCTTGAAGAGGTTCCTTTTTATGCCCTTCTCTTGGTTTTGAACCGGAAGCTTGGTATCCATAGGTGGGTTCCGGTTCGATTTTTACTTCGGGTTCAGCTGCATTTTTCCTTATTGGTTCTGGTTTCGGTTTCATGGTATTTACTTGGCTGTTTCGTGGTTCAGATTTTTTGTGTGTGTTTTGTTCCTTTAGGGATGATCCTTGAGGTCTATTATCTCCTCTATTTTGATCTACTCCGCAATAGGGACAATATCTTACTTCTTCTTCGATTTTTTCGCCGCAAGCGAAACAAAATTTCGCTTCATGTTGAGAATACATTTGATTCATCATGATTATTCTAAGATATTAATGATATTCAAAACAATTGTAATCCATTATTTATCACATTTTAAAAAAGACAAATTTGTTTTTTCCCTTCCTTATCCAAAAAATTAAATTATTTCGGAATGCGATAAGTATCTATGGAAAAGAAAGAGTTTTTTCGGATTTTTAATCTGATGATTGCCATTCTTATCATTATAATGGCCTTAATGCCGTGCTCAATTCCCGGAGGGGAAAAAGATCTAGAAATCACACTAGATGGGATATCTTCCCCGATTGAAACGATTGACCAAATAGATAACGGAACAATATGGGTACCCTTTCGTTCACATGTTGTAGTTCCGACTCTTGACTCTGAAATGGCGGGGGATGATGGTAATCTTTACGCTCCCGACATCTTGATGGAGAATGGGATTTATAAAATGTGGTACGGTGCACAATCCTCAGATGGACATGATTCTATCCATTTCGCCACCTCTGATAATGGAAGAGATTGGCTTAAATACGGAGTGACTATTCCCACGGGCGAGAATAATCATGTCAATGATCCCTCGGTGGTCAAAGTCAATGACCTGTATTATATGTACTATACTGTAGCTCCCGAGGACGAATTGGATGAAATATGGGCTGCAACCTCGGAGAACGGCCTAAATTGGACCTTACATGGGATGGTCTTGAATGGATCCTCGGATGCGGAACAATGGGATTCTTTGAAGGTGGGACGGCCTTCGGTCCTCTATGAGGAAGGGGTGTTTAAAATGTGGTTTGACGGGAGCCAGAGAAATGCAACAAATCCTACTGAAGCGAGAGAAGGAACGGGGAGGCATGTTGGCTTTGCGAATTCCAGCGATGGTTTGAACTGGACAAAATTCCCTGCAAATCCGGTATTCAACCACAGTGGTGCTATTGACGTAGAAAATATCGACGGAAAGTATATTGTGTTGGAGGAAAGCAGGAATGGGGTATTTTATCGGGTGGGGGACAGGGAAATTGAATTTCCCGACCAACGACAGCCATTATTTGAAAAAGTAGGGGATAATTTTGATAAATACGGTCATGTCACGCCCTTTATTCTCAAAAATAGCAAGGGGGAATGGGTTGCAACCTATACGGGGGCGGCACCTAAGAGTTCATGGGCCCAAAACAGGATTTCCGTGTGGTACCCCATCTATAATTTTAGCTTGAGTATTTCACCCGATGAACCAGGTAATGGAGAAGTTAATTCTGCTTTTTCTCCCCTTAATCTCCGCGGTTTTGCCCTTTCCCGTAATACGATGCGATGGACATTGGATCCTAGTTATAATGGGACGCAGGTCCATCTTACTCTGACCTATCAAAATGAACTTAGCTTTGAATTTAAGACTAAGATCCGCGTTACCCACACCCGGCTCCTCTATATGGATGAAAAGATACATTTGATTCGTTTTTAATGGGGTTCCAAGGTTGGGTAGCTGAATTTCCCCCTCTTTTTTTCTTTTTCTTGAATTAATCGCTGATGTGTGTTAAGATGAAATCTTGAGTCTTTTTCACATCGTCTGTAAATCCGTGAAACACCGATTTTAAGATTAACGTTCTTTCTTCAGGGATCTGGTATTTTCTTATAATTTGCTCCACGTGATCGAAGGGTATAATCAGATCCATTTTGGAGGCGATAATATACAATTTTTTAGTTTGCTTTTTGGTGAGTTCTAAATTTTCGGGAAGGAGATCTTCAAACTTATCTCTATTGTTTTCAATTTCCCTAATCCTTTCTTTCATACTCAGATAATAGGTTTTTACATGGATGAGCCCCTTGACCTTATGGTTTAGGTCCCGAATTCTCTGGATCCATATCTTATCCTCAATCTTCTCTTTCATATTGTTGGAATATTCAAGAAAACTTCTTACAAGTTCTTTGTCTTTCAATTTGGAGAGATGCTTGTTTATCTTCCGCCTAACTTTATAGATTACTTCTTTTTTAAAGGGTTTTTCTTGCTCAACCCGTTCGAAATATAATCCAATTTGGTTCAATGCTCCGTTTAAATGCTTTATTTCTGATTCTAACTCTTTCCTACTCAATAATAGCTCCGGGAGCTCTTTTTCGCTGAATTTTTGTTTCTCCGTTTTTTTATCTAATGTTTCTTGCCCCTTTTCTTTGGGCTCGATATTAGCAGCAAAAAATAGCCGGGAGAGGATATTCATATTGTCAAAAGGTCCGGAGTTATGGGCGGGGCTGATTGAAAATACTTGACTCACTTTCGGATTTTTAGTCAATGAGATCGCCTGTGTTCCCCCCATAGAGTGTCCAATAACGATTATCTGCTCCGAAGGATGCTTTTTTATGCGTTTATTGTATTCTTGCACGGTTTTTTTCCACTCGTGAATCCTTCCCTCATTTTCTCCGTGTCCCCGGGCATCACAACAAATCACGGTGTATCCTTTTTGATGGATTATCTCTGCTAAACGGTCTTGTGCCGTACGGTCCGCAAAAGCACCGTGTAAGATAAAGACTGTGCCCTTTTCATCTCCTCCGTCCCGTATTGTGCAATATTTCATATTCAAAGAGAGGTGCCCCTTCCCAAAAAACTTTTATTTCTCTATAATGCACACATTTGCTCGTGTATGGGGGCAAATAATGTTCTAAAATTATGCATGAATATCAAGTTCGAAAATGATATTAATAAAAAAATGGGAGTATTATGTAGATAATGAAAATCCAAACACGCAAAAATCTCATTTGGTTTGCATTTTGGGTTATCGCGTTTGCTTTTACCTTTGGAATATGGATCCTTTTGATCAATTATGATCTGTTCCGTAAATTGTTTATATTACCTGTTATAGTGGTAGTATTCGGACTTATCTTGGTAAGTTTAAAATTGAAGAATATTAAGATCAAGAGCATTTCAAAGGCATTAAAAGAGACAAAAACGTGGAAATCCTTTGGAAAAAACTTATGGGAGAAAAAATGGAAATATTTACTGGTTACGATTATTATTGTGGGAGTTGGTGCTGCACTCTATTTTCCTCTGTATTGGGATGTTATTTTACCCAATGAGGGGATCTATTTGGATAAACCTGTGAATGAGCTGGAAGATGATATTTATGGAAATCCCAGTTATTATCCAAAACCGCAAGAGCCCACCCATCTTTATTCTATCAACACTTCCGATTGTCAAGGGGAGGAATTGGTTACGATAATGTCTCTTCAAGGCGTCTTGGCTAAAGATAAACCCCGAATATACATCTCTGATGATAATTACTATGCAAAATGGCTGAACCTCATTAAAGCAGAGGGGGTGTCGGTAACAGAAGAGCAGGATCCTTGGGCGCTGGTTGATCAATTTTCCTCCGATGTGGAGGGTTATATTATTTACTCTGCGGAAGGTGGTAATGCACCCGGAGATTCAATCACATCATTTGATACGGTTACTTATGAACATCAAGATGAGTCTTACTTGGTGGCGGTTTCCTTATGCGGAATTCTAAATGCCTGCGCTATTGAGGAAGGGGATGTAAACAAAGCGATCGATGCAGGTCTTACAGAGGTTTTTGATGCACGCGGTATGGATGTGGATGATATTTTTGAAGGAGAATATTGGGATCAATTCCGCCATGATATGATTTTCGAGGTAGAGCATCATTCCAGCAGAAGATATTCCCTTATTGATTATCCCGTTTTTTGCGGGGCACCCGTATGGCATGCGGAAAATCAAGAGGATCGAGCGAATTATCTTAGATATTTTGAAGCAGATTCTCCCTCCTTCGGATGGGGAGCTGTATCTGGTGATGAAGGTTCCTTGAATTTGCAAGTGACTCATGCCGGCGGGTTCTTTATGCCCTCGGATTGGGCACGCGATCTATCGGTACTCTCTGCATTTCAAGTTGAATGTGAACAAAAGCCTGTTCCCGAGGTGGAGGTGGAGGATAACGTGCATTATACCACTGTGGTAATGTCGGACGGAGATAATCTTCAATGGTTTTTGGGGGATTACGGATCCGAGAGTTTCTTTGGGAACGAACATGTGGGCGATTTTCCTATGGGGTGGATGGTTCCGCCTGCTGCGGCAGAGGTATGTCCGCTTGTAATGAGGTGGTATTATGAAAACTCTCCCGCAAATACCAGGTTTGTGGCAGGAAATTCGGGCCATGGCTTAATCTATCCCAGCAAACACCCCTGGAGAGAAATACACATTAATCGAAGCGAGGATATTTTGCAGAAAGCCGATATTAATGTGTCGGTTATTCAAGATTGGGGCTGGAAACCCGAATCATTTGAAGATACTACCGAACTTTCCACGATTACTGGCTGTATTTACAATGATTATCGCCAATATGCCCTTCAATCGGGCAAAGCCATGTGGTTGGACGATAAACCTTGCATTTCTTTCACCTATAACCTGTGGCTGGGGATGGATTCCCCGAGTATCATAAGAAACACCATAAATTCGGCCAGCAAAGATATTCATGATCCAAATGCATATTCCCTCATTGTTGTCCATGCATGGAGTTATAATATGGATGAAGTGTATGATGTGGTTAATTCTCTCCCCGAAGACGTACGGGTGGTGGATCCCGAAACATTCATTCGCCTTTACAGCCAAAATGTTGAGCATTCTAATTCATTTTCGTTGCGATTCCGGATTTACGAGGGAGTCTGGATAATTTTCGGGATTATTGGGGCCGTGATAATGGTGAAGGTCTATCAAAAATATAGGGAACGAAAGAAAAGTGCATCCTCCTCAGAAGACATAAAAAAGACAAAATAATGTCTTAAGAATTGTGTAAAGTGAGTAAAATAAACCCAGTCTATATGTATCTCCTTTTTTATTCTTGTGCGACAGAGGTAAGCTGTATTATGAAATCTTATCAAGATAAGCCGCCCTTC
>CAZEPC010000007.1:20262-33279 GCA_964513765.1 uncultured archaeon | reverse complement strand
CCGGCAAAATCCATATGCATCTGAATCGGTAATTTTAGAGAAGGATCTTCAGCAATTTTCTTAATCGTAGTCAAGCCTTGGGGCAAATAGTTAATCAAAACACCGTTTCCACCGTGTTCCTGGATAAGTTCAAAATTCTCAAATACTTTATCGTTATTATCGGTGATATTGATAAAGTAAATCGTCTTTTCACCTTTTTCTTCATTTGCACGATCAATTGCTTCCATTCCCGCGGTAATTCGATCTTCCAAGGTATTGAAACTTTGGTCTGCAATCAACTCATCGTCCTTAATCACATCAACCCCGCCCCTTGCTGCTTCATAAATAAGTTTTCCAGCAACTTCAGCAGAATGACCGGTACATGGTTTGACCATGTTATTTAATAAAGGACGACCTTGAACACCTAAGTAATCCCGAACACCTTCAATTCCATGTTGAGGACCAGGTAAAGTCTTTAAAATATCTTTTGGGAACCAAATATCCAATAATTTTAACTTTCCTCCCATGCTGATATTTCCGATTACTGCGGTAAATAACATTGCAAAATTTAGATTCCCTTCTTTGTTAACTAAGTTGATTTTTGGCCATGCAACTTGCATGCAGTATTTTCTTGTTCTGAGCTTCTTTCCCTCATAAGATTTAGGAATTTCATATTCCCAATGAGGAAGTTCATAACAACCGATTAACTTAGCAACATGTTTCTTTCTCACAGCCGCAGTTTCTTCAGGGACTTTTACCCAAGTCCCAGTAGATTGTTCAACAGCAGCGAATTGTCCCATCACAGTACCCATTTGCCGAGAACTAATCTCAACAATAAAGGTTCCGATTATGTAATTCTCAATATCTAGCCCATCAAACATAGCAATGGGCTGCTCTAATAAGTTCTCAAATTCTACTTCTGGCATAATAAACACCTAATTGCATTATATTTCCTAATATTTTATCAAACACACATCAATATCCCAAGACAACAACTCATCAAACGACCTCGGTTATAGAAATGATTTCATGGTTAATTTCCAATATTACAAATTTTGTTTGGGAATGACAATATCACTTTTAGAAAAATTTCCACATCAATCCAAGTGGGTGAAAATATAATGCTTCTATCTTAATTATGGTCATTAATTTTAAAAAGTTATTGAATTTGGAAAAACAGCTAGTGGATTGTGCAAAACTAAAGTATGAACCTATTGAGTCGTTGGGTTTTTTGGCATCATTTAAAGATCCTCCTAAAAAACTCAACAGATTTGTTCAAGGTAAATATGCAAAAATGAACATATTTTTTAGAATTTCCTCTAAAAAATTCCAAAAATTTTCATCTTTTTTCTTTATTTTTTGTTGGCATAATATTCCTTCTTGTCTTTTACCCCCAAAGGGTAATAAATCATAAAATCTAAATTCAAATAATCCCTTTTTGAATCTTTTTTTGTACTTTTTCCCGCAAAAATTCGTGCCAAAAACCATTCAATTGAAAATTTGAAATTACAATTTTTATCCCAATTGTTTAGAGTAGAAATCCATATGAAAGTGTAAAAAAATGTCCAAATAAAAAGGAAGAGATTATTTTGAATAATCATGTTAGGAAAGATGATTTCCGTAAATTTTGAGTAAACAGCTGCGAAAATTTCTTCAAAAAGAAATATTGTGAGGGATATTGTCGAAAGTCTTTGAAAGATTATAACATATTTATACCGTTTATGAGATTTTCTTTCCTTAATCGGGATGGTGTCGAAAAAGAGGACAAAACTGGAGAACCAAATTAATTGGGCAGCTAAGTTAAGATGATATAAAAAGAACGGATGATATCCAAAATACCATTCAGATACGGAAGGAAATCCATTTATAATACCATGAATTATGCCCATCATTAAAATGAATGCAGAAAATAAATAAGAAAACCTGGCCATCCCCTGAAAATTTGGTTTTTTATCACGGAGATAAAGTGTTAAAATTCCAGAAAAAAATGCATAAGATACGAAAGGAAATATACATTGCTTCCCGCCTACAAACCAAGAGAGAATTAGAGTCGAGAAATAATTCCCTTTATCGTATTGTGAATGCATAATTGGAATCATCGCATTTTTAATAGGTTCTGCTCCATACAAAAAGAAAAGTCCAATTATCAAAAAAACTAATCGATATAGGGAATTTTTCTTTTTATCAACCCCTTTTCTCCATAAGAAGTAGCACACTAATGATACAAAAAGATCAGAAAATGCAACCATAGTCAAGGGGCTTGCTATAAAAAAGATTGAAATCTTAGGGAAAACAACCTCACCTTTTTTCAAACTAAGGGGAATTAATCCTTGAATTGGATTTCCCTCAATATCCATTATTGGATAAATGGATAAGTAAATATACAAATAATTAATGAATAAGAGAATCAAGAAATTAATCAAGGTTTTTTTTAACCTTTTCCTGGGCTCTGGGTTTTCACGGGAAAGTTGCATATGATATGTGTAGGCAACGGATGCACCAGTAATTCCAGCAAATAGGGATGCCCATGTCCCTTGCCAATAAAAAGGAAAGATTAATATTGAAATAATAAGAGGAGTCTCCCCCCCAACCTCTTGTGCAGAATCCATAAGGTATTCATTACCCCAATAATTAAAGAGGTGAATCACAATTATAACAAACAAACCCCAGCCTCTCGAAAAGTCTATTCCAACCAATCTTTTAAGCTGCTGATTCCGCTTTCCTTTTTCTTTAAAAAGCATTCTTTACTAAAAATAAGGGAGGATGAAAAAAGAATTTTTTCATATACTATGATTAGTTTTTTCTTTTTCTTTGGTATTTTTGATATTGCTTATAGATCATTGCGACCATAGAGATCGCAAATAACCCATTAAAAATTATAGAAATACCTAGATTTTGGAAATCAGTCCCGATGAGATTTCCGTGAACAATAAGAAATATTAAAACCGCATACATCAAAACATGTAATTTTCTCCAAGACGAAGAAAGCTTTTTCCTAAACATTGCCGCGAAAGTCGCAATATAGATGAGATAAATTGCGGGTCTTCCAGCCAATTCCCAAAAACTTATCCAGCTACTTACATCGGGAATGAAAACAGCAGCGCTTGCTTTTTGAATTGCGAAATTCACGGGATGAAGAGTCGCAAATAACACACCTCCGGCTGCCAGTATGTGATGTATTTTAAGAAAGGGAACCCCAAATGCTTTGTATAATTGTTTTAAAAAGGGAGTCATAATTGAAGCAATGAGCAAGAAGAAAAGACCCCAAAGTGCAAATAATCTAATAGTAAAGGAGAGGGCATCCGGAGAAGGAATGGTAGCAGCAATAGATGTCATTATAACGAATAATGCAACAATAATTCCCGTTAAAATTTTTCCATTTTTATTAATTTTCATATATAATCAATAGATTCAATTGTTTTTAAAAATGTCCCCTTTAAACAAAAAGTGAAGGACTACGCCATGCTTAAAAGTACCCTTAAAAATAAAAAAAATAAATAATATATAAAGCAAAAAGGACTATATTATTTGGCAAATGAATATTAATGAAAACTACACTATTGATCTCACTCCCAAATACGTAAAAAAGCACATGCGAAAACAATATGCGAATTTATTCAAGCGAAAACGGATAAAAAGACAATACAATGAAATTTTAACGGATTTCCCCAAAAAAGTTAAAACGAAATTAGTTTGGGATCGTTTTCAAGTAAAAAAATACGAAAAGGGAAAGTTAATATTAAAAAATAATAAGAAAAATGGAAAAGAAGAAAACATCGCCTTAGGCGGAGGACCAGGTTTGGAAGTAATAAAAAACGCGAAGGAATTAGTAATGGGTGCAATGACAATCGGACCAGAAGTTGATAAAGAGATCGAACAAGCCCAAGAGACTAAAGAACTCATGAGAGGGGTAATTTTAGATGCCATGGGATCTTGGGTGGTATCCCACCATTTGGGAAAGTTTGAGAAGGAACTCGATGAAAAATTAGAAGATGAAAATATGTTTCGGTCAATTTGCATCACCCCAGGATCGATTGACTGGCCGATTACCGATCAAAAGATCTTGTTTAATTTACTGAAACCCGAGAAAATTGGGATGAGCCTTACAGATTCAATGCTTATGCTGCCCCAAAAAAGCCTTTCGTTTGTTATTGGAGTTTCTGATGAACCCTTTGGTCTTGATGATAAAAGTAAATGCGATTATTGTCATAGAAAAGAGAGATGCCGGTTTTCAAACACCAAAGAGAACAAGGCAAATATAGTAAATACACCAAATACACATTGAAGCCACTCTCCCTAAAGGATTGGTAAAGGACTGGGTTCTCTTTCACAAGAAGGTAAAAATTTCATATTATGTCTTCAGCCAATTATTTAAGGAATTTTTTCTGTCTTTTCCTCCAACGTGTAAATCTCATAAGGGGATTCATTCCAATGCTTAAAGATCTCATCAACCTTTTCTTCATCAATTTGAGTATAAGGTACTTTTTCGTTGATTTCATCTATTACTTTTTTCACCGAAATCAAGTTTGCGAAGGAATATTTATTCATTTGTTCAAGAAAAACAGGAGAAAGGAGACCCAATCTTGTGAGTTCAGAGTAGAGATTTTTTATCTTCAGTTTTTTAATTCCCTTCTTAATAAGATCATCCCTTTTCTCAGGTATAATCATTAACCTACATTTACCCTCGATGGGCCCATACATATTAAAGGTTCGTACCAGTAAAGCAGTCAAAGCCATCATATTGGGCAAATATTCCAACGGATTCTTATAGAATGGTTTTCTCTTAAGGTGGTAATCATGATCATCCTCATAAAAACAGCCCCATGTTTCCTTGTCGGACAATATTTCATCAGGGTAAGGGGATAATGCACACATGAGGGGTTTTCGGCCATGTATCATGCATAGTCCTTCGGAGTTAAGAAAAGGACATTTCCCCCTTTGAATAAGGATATACTGCCAAACCAATAGTTTATCGCCCCGCAATACCCCACATCGTGGCCGAATCTCAACTTGAATCTCATTAAGTGCCGCAATCTTTTCTAGATAAACCTTTTCCCATTCCCATATGGAAAAGCTCTTTTTCTTTAGAGGATAATTACTAAAATTACAACATTTTCCGCATTGATGGCATTCAAAGACTGGCATAGGATCTATATTCAAGAATTAGAATCAAAAATCGGATAAAAAATTATGTAGAAATCATCGAAAAATTTAGAGAATGGAGACAATTTCATGGGCGGTTTCTTCCCAATGGGAAAATATGCTTTCCATATCAGCTTGAGTGATTTGATGATAGCCAACTTCATTTTTTATTTTTTTTATACATTCTCTTAAAGAATAAATATCAGAGATTTTATACATACTCATTATCTCCAAAAACCCAGGATCAAGCAATTCCAAACGAGTCAATTCAGTAAAGAGGGGTTTTGTTTCTATTTTTTTTATTCCCCCATCTTTTTGTTTTATATACTTTTTAAGAACCCCAAATGAGGTAACATCGCATGATTTTGTGATGGGACCAAACATCTGTAAAATTCTCACTATCTGGGCAGTGTATGCCATGCGATCCGAAACATACCCATGAGGATCATCCATAAACATTTTTCTTTTGGGTGTCAAACCCCTCATCTTTTCATCCAAACATCGCCAACTATTTTTATCAGAAAACGGATTATCTGGATAAGGAGCAAGCGCACACATTAACGGCTTCCTTTCATCAATAGAACAAAGATTATTTTGGAGGAAGGGACATTTCTCTTCATGATAAATGGCGTATTGCCACACAATCATTTTATGTCCCCTAAGTACGCCGCATCGGGGGCGGACATCCAAAGTTGCAGAAATATATTGCGCCTCTTTCTCCATATGAGTTTTCTCCCATTCCCAGAGAGTAAAGCTCATATTTCCACCTGGGTATTTAGAAAAATCACAACATTTTCCGCATTGGCGACATTCGAATATAGGCATCTATTTTTAAAGAATCAAATTTTTAAGAAAAATATATGGAAATTGGGTAAATTGGTTTATTGTTAATGAAAGATAATGAATTTTATCTTTAGGAATTATATGAGGAATATTTTTTTTCCAATATGCATTATCATCCCTTGAGCGAATAAGATAATGAGGATTCTTTGTTGCGGTCTCCGCCAAATTGATGCGGGAAAGACTACTTTTACCTCTGCTTTGCTTCAATACTTAAGAGAGCATGATTATGATGTCTGTCCCTTTAAACCCAGAGCGGGTAACGATATTTGGTATGATTGGCCTATGGTAAAAAAATCATTGGAAAAGGGAACGATTTATGGACATGATGTAAGCGTGCTGAGTCCTTTGGCAACTAAACCAATTCAGAAAGAAATTATAAGCCCCACCCACAGATTGTGGATTCCCTCAAATGATGATTCCGGATGGAAAAATGTCCCTCAATTTTTAATGGATCGAATTAATATTGGGGAAAATCAGATTGTGGGAATTAATCGTACGGTTGATATACCGATTGAAAAAAAATATTTCCAGAAGTTATTTGAAAATAGTAATATGAGAGATATCAAAACCAGAAAAGATTTACAAGAAATAACCTCCCTCTACGATGAAGCGGATGAATGGGCACATAAGAAAATCAGATCTCATTTTGAAAATATCGTATATGAATCTTATACAAATGTGGCCCTTCCTTGGGAGGGAATTGATAGAATTGACTGGGTCTTCGCAATTCGGCCATTTCAAGCTAAATTATATGATGGAGAGCGGTTTTTACAATCATATGAAATTAATTCTGGAATTGGCCTTGAAGCCGATACTTCTCAAATAATTGAACCACTTAAACCTCAAATGATCATAGACATTCCCCCTTTTAGAAAGAATCTTAGCAAAAATCTTCAGAGTTACCTAAAATCATACTTTAAAAAGATCTTTTGAATTCTTGAGCATTTTCATTTTCATCTTAAGTTTGAAAAATAAATGGAATAGCTAGGTTTATCTTAAGCAAATCCATTCTTACATTGATTCAAAGGAGAATTTAGGATGCCATTTTGTGGAGAATGTGTATGGTTTTCTGAAGGTAGGTGCGTTCTTCCCGTTGAAGCTCAACGGGAGGTTTACGAAGAAGCAAAAGCGTGCCAATTTTTTGAGAATAAAAATGAGATTACTCAAAAAGAGTTCCATATGAATCAAGTTCAGTTTGAAGATGCGTTTCATCCTCGATGGAATCCTTCCATACTATCAGATCTACGTACTGAAATGCTCCAAGAACTTGATAGATTGAGGAATATACTGAGGGATCTTGATGTTAGTTCCTTTCATAATTCGATTCAGACCAGAGGAAGAGAGCACCAAGATTATCCCTCGGCCGAATATTTCCAAAGAACATTTGTCAATGAACAATCACCCAGAGAAAGGCTGAGATTAAGAATAAGTTTAGATTTTATCACATTTTATGTGAATCCCTTTGGGAAATGTGGTTCTTGTAAATATTGCCAGGAGATAATTGAAAGCGATGACGATTCGGTCCTCATTCGGTGTTCCTTTGATTTTAACAAAATTGGGTCAATTTCCGATAGAAAAGAATGTTGGATTCCCTCAGAAGATTACCAGAGATGGGCATTAAAAAATGAAAGCTGGAGAAAAATAAAGTTAAAAAATAACTTGGAGATTTTACTCTAATTATTTCCATAAGCGATGTATGAACGAGGTTATTTGTTTTTCATCTCGCTTTTTTCCATTCCTATTTTCATGTAAAGCTCTTTCGTATTTTTGGGTGGGATTTTGATTTCTTTATCGGATTTTTTCACCATATGAATAGCCTCAGGACCACAAGTCGTGGCACATAAGCCACATCCAATGCATCTTTCCAAATTAAGGTGAGCTACTTTTTTGGATTGTTTTGTGTCCGTATCAGATCCCTCATCAATTAAGGAAATTGCATTCATTTGGCAACGATCTAAGCACACACCGCATCCGATACATTCCTCTTGATTGATTTCTGCATGATAGTTTGAATGTACAAAATCAGCTGGATTATTCAATTTTTTTAAGTTAGTCAATACCTCACAGCAGCATCCACAACAACAACATATTGCATATGGATGAACGGTATTCCCGGGTTCGATCACCAAACCCTCTTTCTCAGCATTTCGAATAATTTCAAGGGCTTCTTCCTTTTCGATCTCTCGTGCCAATCCGTTTTCAATATAGAAATCGGCAGCACCTCCCAATTGAAAACATGTTTCACGGCTATGTTCGCAATGTTCTCCTTGAAGATCTTTCTTTTTTCTACAAATGCATTCAGAAATTGAAATTTTCCCCCGCTCTCCCATTACTAAATCTTCAAGATAATCATAGGTCGCTATGGCAGTTTTCGGTTCAACTGTCTGTTCAATTGGAATGACTCGCAGTTGGGGAGTGTCAACACCTGTAAATTCATCAAAGAAAACCTCATCTAAATATTGATCAAAATTATCGGCAAATTCTTTATCCATACGATTTAATTGGTACTCAAACATCCCCACTGCAAGGAAGGCATTTGAATAATACCTCTTATCGCCTTTTCTATAACGGAAAATACCCCCTTTTTTTGCCATATTCTCCAAAATATCATTAAATTCATCCTCCGAATATTTCCTCCGGAATCTTAAAAAGAGAGTATGAGCTTTTTTTGGAAAGATACTTAGTGTCGAGGCAATCTTAGCCTCTTCAGGGGTAAATATATGTTTTAGCAGCTTAATTTCCACACCCGAATCTGTTTTGGGTAGTCCTATAGGAAACTGATCGAGGTGTTTTCGTAGTTTAAAATAAATTTTTTTCTCTTTTTCTTCGCTCATCTTTACTAAAGATTTTCTCGCTTCCTATTAAATATTTTGCATAAATCATGTATAATCATATCTATATCTCAAAAGAGAACTATTTGCGATATTGTTACTCAGAATAACTTTTCAACGTTGATTGAGAACCGATTAATTTGGTAAATAATCGGGATCCATCTGCTTAATAATATTCAGTACCTTTTCAGCCAATTTCGATCCATGTATTTCTCTCGCAAGAGTATAAATCTTAGATAGAGTAAAATAGGAGGGAATATCATTAAGATCTAGCAATTGCTTTATTGATTTAAGCTCCTTTTCATGTTTCCCTAATTTATGAAAAATCTGGGCTTTGATGAGATAGAATTTGCTCATTTTTGAATCATTTTGATCTTTTGTATTTAATTCTTCAAGAAGAGCCAACCCCTCTTTTTCCTTGCCAATTTCAACCAAGCATCTGGCTTTAATGGCATTTATAATAAACTCTTGACTGGGGTGAAATTCAAGGTCTGCATTTTCTAAAATATCGAGTGCTTCTTGGAACTCTCCTTGATGATATTTAAGAGCCCAAAGGTTTGAATCCAACATAAATCGTTTTCCGATCTCTGAATATATGAAATCTTCTTGTTCTTTGAAACTATCTTGCTCTTGAAGCAATCTGAGCACATTAATTTTTAGAAAATCCGAGTTACTCCGGTCAATCACAGCCTTGGCCACGTCATATCTACCAAAATCCATCAGAATTTCTATTTTCCTATTCAAGAGTAGTTCCGGTCTTTCTTTAGCCTTCACATGTTCATCAATAATATCAATTGCCCCGTTGAGATCGAATTTATTCATTCTTTCCCGGATTTCTTGATCGAGTCGTTTAAAATCCATAATTTTGCACCTAGCGTATCAAATATATACAAAAATATATTATTCCCCTTTATTATTTATCTGTTGTTCTTTTAAATACTCCAATTTTTCTAATTGTGCCCGTTGGATCTCTTGGACTTTTTCTTTGGTCAAAGGAAATATTTTTAGCCCAATCAAGGTAATAATGCACGCACCAATAGGAAAAACCGAAATGACCATTTTAAGACCGTTAATAAGCTCGGGAGTCACCGTCTCCGGTTCATATATGTACCATCCGTTTGTATTAAGTACAATACTCACAGATAATATTGTGAGGATGGTAGATAATCTCATAATGAGGGCATTTACCCCAAAATACGATGCTTCTCGCCTTTTTCCCGTTTTCAGTTCATCTTGATCAATGATATTGGAAATATTTCGATCCAGAAAATAGGGGGCACCCCCCAAACCTATTCCCGTGAAGATCATAACAATCGCCACCGCGTTGTAATCCTCCAAGAAAATAAGTGGTACAAATGAAATTATCCACCAAGTGGTTGAAATCATAAATGCCTTCCGGGGACCGAATTTTGCATCTACTTTAGACCATAAATAAACACCTGGGATCGAAGATAAAAACGCTATCGCCAAAAGAATTGAAATTTTGAACGAATTATTTATACCTAAAACATAGGTTCCGTAAATCGGCATGATAAGGGGTAATAATCCAAACACGTACCATGTCATAGTCACGACCGTTATGACATAGATAACAAACATCTTATTTTTTAAAGACTGCTTAATGGATTTTCCCAGTGAGGTTGTTTTCCTCCCTTCAATTTGGTCTAAAGGGGGCTCGATGATCCCTATTTTAATATGGATGGCATTCATCACCAAAATAATAATCGCAAATATTATTCCTGCAATAATATATTCTTGAGGGGTCTTGGCCAAGGCCCTCTCATTTGCCACATCCTCGATCACGAGGGTAGGGATAATAAATGCAATTAAAAGTCCTATTACCATCACACCCCTCCTTATATACCCTGCATTCTCCCTTTCCTCATCAGTCCGAAACATTTCCGGATAAAGACTGGTGTGATTGATGGAATATGCGGTATAGATTGTATCAAAGAGGCATATTATGAAAAAGAAATATATTGCAGATTTTGTGGATCCACCCATGGGAGGAGTGAACAGAAATACCATAATGAGCGCCAAGGGGATGGTTGAGCCCACTATCCATGGTTTTCGCCTGCCACCACCCAAAATCTCTGTTTTAGTCTTATCCGATACCGCACCTAACAATGGATCATTGATAGCATTGATTACACTCCATAAAATGAAGATAATGGTGATGGTATCTATATTAAGGCCGACAACCGTGTAATAAAATGTAAAAATTAAGAAAGAGAAGCCTTGATAAGCCACCATATCGGATATCTCACCGACAGCGAATCCTAATCGTGTTTTTAACGAAAGAAATTTTTTTTTCCTTTTTACTTTCTCCATACTTTATTTTTCGTCTTTTTTCTTTAATAATGATCGATTGGGTTATTGATAAGTAAAAATAAATGTAGAGAAATCCAAAAATTAAAAAAATAAAGAAAATGATTTCTTCTTATGGATTCGAAATTAAATAAGCTGAAAGGATGTTTTACCGCTTTAATTAGTCCATTTGACGAAGACTACGATCTTGATAAAGAAAAATATAGAGAATTCATCAGATGGCAAATTAAGTCTGGTTGCGGTTTAGTCCCATGTGGAACCACGGGAGAGTCCGCAACTATGAGTCATGAAGAACATCATAAAGTAATGGAATGGTGTGTTCATGAAGCAGCCAAATCAAAAGAAAAACCCTTTGTTTTGGCAGGAAGTGGCAGTAACTCCACAGATGAAGCTATTAATCTATCATTGCATGCTCAAAGAATTGGTGTTGATGGACTTCTTGTAATAACTCCTTATTATAATAAACCCACACAAAAAGGATTGGTTGCTCATTATTCTGCAATTGCAGAGGAAGTCGATATTCCAATAATCGTATATAATGTTCCCAGCAGAACGGGGAAAAATATCCTACCGGATACGGTGGCCACTTTGGCGGAGAAATATAAGAATATTGCAGGGTATAAAGCTGCCAGCGGAAATATCGATCAGATAAGGGAGGTCATAAATAAGACACCAGAAGATTTCATAGTCATGAGTGGAGATGATGGATTGACTTATGATATTATGAAATCTGGCGGTGCTGGGGTAATTAGTGTTGCATCAAATATTATTCCATCGAGAATGTGTGATTTTGTGGGAAAAATGCAGAAAGGATTATGGGATGAGGCAAAAGAAGAAAATAATAAACTCCAAAAATTATTTAAGAACCTTTTCATTGAAACTAACCCAGGTCCAGTCAAATATTGCGCGGAATTGTTAGGTATGATGGATCGTAGAATGAGATTACCTATGGTTCCGCCCGAACCAGAAAACCAAGATTTGTTGAAAGAAACCCTCAAAAAACTCAATATAATGGACTAAAAAACTCGTTGATGAAAAGAAGCATGGCAAATAAAAAAATTAAATTGGGTATTCTTGGTGCAGATGGAAATATGGGGCAGTTGATCTCTAAACTCGCCATTGAGGACGGAGGATTTGAAATTGTGCTGGCAAATACAATACCCGAATCAAAGAATTTAGGAAAGGATATTGGCAATTTGGTTGGAAATGAAGCAATAGGAACCAAAATAACCACCATAAAACAATTACAGACAGATTTAAAAGAGAAAAAGCCCCAGATTATCATTGATTTTACTGTGGCAAAAGCAACGGAAATGAATGCACCTGTAATTATCCAAAATGGAATTTCCATGGTGATTGGAACTACTGGAATGACCGATGAGTTTTATGGAGAGTTCGAAGCATTATGCGAAGAGAACGGTGTTGTATCGGTTTTAGCCTCTAACATGGCAACTGGAGTCAATATCTTCTTTAAAATGGCCAAAGAGATCGCCAAATATGTTGAGGGGTGGGACATTGAGATAATTGAGAAACACCACCACCGAAAAAGAGATTCACCAAGCGGGACTGCACTCACAACAGCCAAGAAGATTGCAGAAGCATTGGGGAAAGATCTTAAGAATGTTGCAAAATATGGAAGAAATAAAGGGCCAAACCCTCGAAAAATTGGAAGTGAAGAAATCGGAATCCATTCGGTAAGAGGAGGGGATATCGTGGGAGATCACACCGTCCTCTACGCAGGCCCTGGCGAAAGGATCGAATTAATCCATAGGGCACATAGCAGAGAATGTTTCGCATCGGGAGCATTAAAAGCGGCCAAGTTTTTGATTGAAAATGAGCACACAGATACAGTATTTGATATGCAAGATGTTCTTAATCTCACTTAGTAGTATTT